>DAHUZD010000388.1 GCA_027306745.1 Acidobacteriaceae bacterium | reverse complement strand
GGGCTGCGTTTTCCCGCAGCAAAAAATCTTCAAAAGGGGAGGGATCTTCGCTGGCGATCTCCAGCGTGCGCTCGCTGTCTTCGCTCATCGGCTCGTCCAGGCTTTTCAGCACGCGCTTGCGGGCATGGTCCAGCATCAGATTGCGTGCAATGGCAAACAGCCAGGTATCAAAGCGCGCGCGCCCATCATATTGTGAGCCGCGCTCTAGAACGCGCAACCACGTTTCTTGAAACAAGTCCTCGGCCAAGTCGCGGTTGCCCGTCAGGTAGACCAGATAGCGCAGCAGCCTGTGCTGATAGAGTTCGATCAGCTCGGCTACCATGGCCGCATCGCGCCGCTTTAAGCGCGCAGCGATCTCCGCGTTGGCCGTACCCGCCTGCTCCGTTCTGTCCAGAACCGCCGCCCGCACCATGCCCATGTCCTCACAGACGGGGTCGCCGTGGGAAAAGATGCGCGTGAACGAAGAATTATTTTTCCGGCCGGGCCAAACCATCCCTTATAGGATACAGCGGCCCGCCCGGTGTGGTGCAGAATAATTTTGCCGGCAACCGTTTCCTTATCAAGAATTTATGCGGCAGAATCCCTGGCGTACACTGGAGATATGGCCGTTTTGTTTGGTCTGCATCCAGTGGAAGAGGCTCTGCGCGCGGGCCGCCGCGTGGAGTCGGTCGCCGTGCAACGTAGCCGCAAAGATGCGCGCTTGCAGCAGGTGATTGACGCCTGCCGCGCCGCGGGCGTGCGCCTGCGCTTTGAGCCGAAAGAACAGCTCGACCGGCTGGCCGAAGGCGGCGCGCATCAGGGCGTTGTTGCCCTGCTGGCCGGGCGCAGCTATGCCGATGCCAGCGATCTGCTCACTCCGCGCGGCGAACATTTATTTTTGCTGGCGCTGGATGGCATTGAAGACCCGCACAATCTAGGTGCGCTCTTGCGCACTGCCGACGCCGCGGGTGTGGATGGCGTGCTGCTGCCGGAGCGACGTTCCGCGCAGGTCAACGCCACTGTGGCCAAGGTCTCCGCTGGCGCCAGCGAGCATGTGCGCATCGCGCGCGTCACCAATCTGGTGCGCACGCTGGAAGATCTGAAGCAAAACAACGTCTGGTGCATTGGTCTGGATGAACGCGGCTCGCAGGACTACGACCACTTCGATTTCCGCTCCAACTGCGTGTTGGTTCTTGGCCGCGAAGGCGCAGGCCTGCATGATCTGGTTCGCCGCACCTGCGATCACCTGCTGCGCATTCCCATGGCTGGCCAAGTGGCTTCGCTCAACGTTTCCGTGGCAGGAGCTGTGGTGATGTATGAAGCGATGCGCCAGCGGCGGCAGGCGGCAAGGCCAATCCACGCTGCACCGCCGCAAGCAGCGGCCAAGCCCCGTAAAGGACTCGGCTCCTAATGCACAACGGACAGAGGGCATTTTTTCTAGCGCTGACCTGCGCCGCCGGAATGGGCGCGTCAGCGCAAGCCACCGCACCGCCGGCCTCGGCACACAGCAATAATTCCTCCACCGTCTTGTATTCGCGCAGCCGTCAAAGCACGCAGAAGGCATCCGCGACCGAAAGCACCGCGACCGCCTCTACACCCAAGGCCTCTGGCTCCACAGCCGTAGCCATCACCGATGCGGAACGCTCCGCGCTCACCATTCTTCGCTATGACTGCGATGTCCACCTGACGCCGGAGACGCACACGCTCTCCGCGGATGCGCACATGACCGTGCGCAATGACGGCGCGCAGCCTTTGCAGCGCATCGCGCTGCAAATCTCCTCCACACTGCAATGGGATTTTCTCCACGCCAACGGAGCCAATCTCACCCTGTCCGCGCACACCATCGACGACGACATCGACCACACCGGCCAGGTCGACGAAGCCGTAGCCATTCTGCCGCATCCCCTGGCCCCGGGAGCTACGCTGGCGCTCGACGCACTTTACTCCGGCGCGGTGGAGCCATCGGCTGAACGGCTGGAACGTTTAGGCGCGCCCAGCGATGTGGCGCTGGCTTCGGAGTGGGATCGCATCGAACCGGGCTTTACCGGCCTGCGCGGCGTTGGCAACGTGGTCTGGTTTCCTGTCTCCCTGCCTCCGGCGCTGCTGGGTGAAGGCACGCGGCTCTTCAATGAAATCGGCCAGTGGAAGCTACGAGAGCAGGCAACACTGATTCGCCTGCATGTTGTGGTGGAGTACAGGGACAATGCGCCCAACCTGGCTGTTCTAAATGGCATCGTGGTGCCGCAGGATGCGGGCGCGGACACGGCGGCGGATGCAGCCAGGCTGCCGGCGAATGTGCTGCGCGTGGCTTCATT
>DAHUZD010000377.1 GCA_027306745.1 Acidobacteriaceae bacterium | reverse complement strand
CGCGCTGCAAAAAGATCGGCACATGCTTGAAATGTGGCTTCTCTGTGTGGAAGGTATGCATATGACGCACGCCGATCACCATGCCAGCCAGCGCCTGTGGCAAAGACAGCTCCGTGCTGTTGGCCCACTGCGGCTGCCCATGCAGGCTGTAGCGGTGCATCTCCGTGTGAAAGGCCGCATTCACCTGCGCCGTTGTGCCACTAAAGTCGATGCGATCGTTGCTGGGCGGAATCTGGTCAATCGTAAATCCCTGGCTGCGCAGCCAGGCGGCGGTAGCCTGCAAATCGCTTTGGCTCACTCCAAAACGCGCGGCGAAATCCGCCGGCTGCAACCAGTGGTGAAAGAGTGGTGAATGGGTGGTTTGCTGCTGCTCCAGCAAATCCTCCAAATCCTTCTGCTGGGCCGCGGAACGGTTGAATACCAGCGACATGCCATGGATGACAAATGAACCCTCCAGCGCGCCTTCATCGTGCGCCACGGCGGTCATCGGATGCAGACTGCCCTGCACCAGCGCCACCTGGTCCGAATGGATCGCCCCGCGGATCCGGCTCTGCACCGGACTCTGCGCCATCGCCCCACCGGCAGCGCCGACGGCTGCGAACAACATCCCCAGGCCGACGATGCGCCCAACCTGCATCCACTTTTGCTGAATTTTCATCGCTTGTCCCACCACCATCTTTGCGTTTTCCGAGCCGGGTACGACAGACTTGCTCCCCGCCGCTCAGCACGGACAACTCCCCTAGTTTAGACAGGTCAGGGGAGATTTTGTTGCGCCAGAATTGCGCACAAAAAGAATTTTACCTTCGCAAGGTTGCATACCGGAACCGCCTTCCCGAAACGGAAAGCCGCGCCACTGCGATGCCAACCGGACTAGACCGTATATTTTCCCGCTTCGACCACTCGCCGGGCCACGCTGCGATGCAAGGCGATCGTGTCGGCGGGTTCATACTTCACCAACCGGCGCAGAATCGTCAATTGCGTGCGCAGTGCATCGCCTTCCGCCACTGCGGCCAGCACGCGCCGGGCGCAGCGCTCGATCGTCTCCATGGCCTGCGCTGTGTAGATGCGGCTCATCGCCACGGCCATCTCCGCTGCCGGGCCGCCACCCGCGTCCAACTTCTTCTGCGCGCGCAGCAGGCACGACTCCACGGCGTAAATCTCCGCGATCATCTCCGCCAGCGCGGCCATGATCTCCTGCTGCTCGGCCAGGGCCTGCATATATTTTTGCGTGGCTGCGCCCGCGGCAAACAGCGTCAGCTTACGCGCATTCGAGAGCATCCCATATTCATTGGCCAACTCGCCTTCGCGTTCCTCGCGCGCCACCGGCCCAGCCAGCACCTCATCCATCAGCTTTTTGATGGCTGGCATCAGCGCCAACTGTCCGCCCATCGCCCTCTTCATCACCCAGCCGGTGATGATGAGCCGGTTGATCTCATTGGTGCCTTCAAAGATGCGGTTGATGCGCGCATCCCGGTAGGCGCGCTCCGCCGGATACTCCTCCACATAGCCATAACCTGCAAAAATCTGCACGCCATGGTCGACCACGCGACCCAGCATCTCCGAACCCCAGACCTTCAGAATTGAGCACTCGACCGCGTACTCTTCAATGCGTTTTTGAATCTCCTGCGCTGCGTTGGGCGCGTGCTTGTCCACATCGGCCAGCGCAGCGTCGATCATGCCCACGGTGCGATAGGCCATGCTCTCGCCCGCGTAAATTCCGACAGCGCAGTCGGCAATCTTTTCCTGTATCAGACCAAACTCGCTGATCGATTTTCCGAAGGCCTTGCGCTCCTTGGCGTAGTGGATGCTGTTGGCCAGCGAGGTGCGCGCGCCTCCCACGCAAGCTGCGCCCAGCTTGAAGCGACCAATGTTCAAAATGTTGAAGGCGATGTGGTGGCCCTTGCCGATCTCGCCCAGCACATTCTCCACCGCAACTTTGCAGTCGGCCAGAATCAACGGGCAGGTGGAGGAGCCGCGAATGCCCAGCTTGTGCTCCTCTGCGCCAA
>DAHUZD010000365.1 GCA_027306745.1 Acidobacteriaceae bacterium | reverse complement strand
CAAGGATGGGGGCGCGTGGCCGTTGCGATATTCCTGGGCCTGGCGCAGAGATGCCGTGCCCGTTTGCGGCCCTGCCTGCGCCTGCCGGGAGCGCCGGAGAACGTGACAGAAATTTTGCTGTGCGGGTACCATAACGCCAAGGGTGCGAGATGCACCCACATGGGGCGGTGGATGGTGCGGAAGAGTCTTCGCGTTGGGAATGGAATCTGGCTGGCTTGGGTGCTGGCTGGCGGCAGCTTGGCCATGGCGCAAGGCAACAGCCCTGCGGGGGGTGCGCAAAAAACTCCGCTGGACCCGCTGACAGGCATACATGACAGCGAATCTGCGCCCAATCTGCTGACAGCGCCCACGCTGACGCCGGGCACGGCCTTTTTGTTTGGGCTGGAAAAAAAGTTTGCCGCTGCGGTGGCTGAAGGCGGCGGGCCGGCCTTCGCTTCATTTTTTGACAAGGACGGCGTCACTCTGGGCAATCGCTCGGCAGCGGCGATTGGGCAGCCAGCCGTCGCTGCGCAGGCACGCTGGTCACCCCAGGATTACCAACTGACGTGGACGCCGGAGGGCGGGCAACTCGCTCCATCTGGCGACATGGGCTACACCTGGGGCCACTATGAAGGGCACGCGAAGAATCTCCCCCCCACGCAAGGCCGCTACATGACCGTCTGGAAGAAAGAAGCCGATGGAACGTGGAAGGTGATGCTGGAGACCAGTAACGAAGATGCTCCCGCAGCCTGCACGTGCAGCGTAGACGAAAAGCAGAAATAAAAAACCTGCCGGGTACAGAGTCGCCGCGCGAAGTTTTACACAACTCCGACGAGGGCCAGTTCCATTTTGGAACGCGCAAGGGCTTGATTCAAAAAAAACAACTGATCCACCGTTACTTTTGTATTGGGTGACGGTAACCTAGTTTTGCACACGCATTTTGATGCCTGCCAATACTGACTAGCTCGCAGCCCGCTCCCCCAGTGGCTTGCGCAGCGCGTCGGCAGTCGCTGACGTGTGTCAGTGAAAAGTCCAACAAATTTTTTCATCGATATTGGGGGAAAATGAACACCAACAACTCGCCACACTTGGATTGCATCCACAACCGTCGCCGCGGTTATTCCAGCAAAAATCTTGGTTGGCTGTATGCGATTCTGGCCTGGATAATTCTCTGCATTCCTTGCATCACAGGCTGCAACAGCGCTGGCGTTGCACCATCGCCCGCGCCATCGCCATCGCCTTCTCCTACTCCCACCCCAACCAGCCCGTCGCCCATGGCAGGCCGCGTGATGGGAGGCTTGACGCCGATCAGCGGCGCGGCGGTCAACGTCTACGCAGCGGGCACGGCCTATGGCAGCGGAGCGATTCTGCTGGCGACGGGCACGACAGATGCGAATGGTGAATTTTCCGTCAGCTTTGCCTGCTCCCCGTTGAACAAATATGTCTACATGACCTCAACTGGGGGCAACGCCGGCGCGGGCACGAATGCGGCGATTGGACTGATGTTGGTGGCGGGCGATTGCACCGCATCGAACTTTCCGGCCAGCGTGGTCATCAACGAGTTGACGACCGTGGCGGCGATCTGGCCGACGGCACAGTTCAACAACGCCAGCGGCACGACCTACGCGGCTACGCTGGGCGGGCCCTCCACAGGATTGAATGCGGCGCTGGCCACGGCTGCGTACTTGATCGATCCATCGACCGGACAAGCGCCGAACTCACCGCCAGCAGCCTTGGCGGGCACCGGCGCAATTCCATTGGCCAAGATCAACACACTGGCCGATATTCTTGCCAATTGCGTGCAGTCGAACGGTGCCACATCCACCCCATGCAAGAGCCTGTTTACCGGTGCCAACCTGCCGAACAAGCCCAACAACACTCTGGAGGCGGCGCTGAACATGGCGCTGAATCCGACGAATGGAACGGCTGCACTGTACGCACTGGCCACAGGCGGGCCGTTCACCGGCTTGACTGCTGCGCCCACTTCCTTAACGTTGGCGCTGACCTGGAGTAGCGGCGGATTGGCCAATCCCTATGGCGTGGCCGTGGATGCCGTTGGCAACGTCTGGACGACGAACGCTGGCGTGCCGGCCACGGCACCCGGCACGACTGTCTCTGAGTTGTCCCCCGCAACAGCCACGTGGCTCTCTGGCGCCAACGGCTATGGAGCTGCGGATTTGAGCGGTCCCGAAGGCATCGCCATCAGCCCTTCGGGATCGGTTTGGATCTCCAACACCTGCCCGGGTTGCGCGACGGCGCCTACGAATCTCATCACCGAGCTTTCGTCCAAGGGAACGATGACGAAGAATTTTTCGACCAACCTGAGCGGGCCGCTGGGCCTGGCCATCGATGCAGCCGGAGATGTGTGGGTCGCCAACTCTGTGCTGACGGGCAGTAACAATTATGTAGTTGCAGAAAACGCAAAAGGCACGGCGACGGCCTTTACCACACTGACGAACACAGGCCTAGATGCGCCATCGGGCATCGCCATCGACAACAGCGGCAACCTTTGGCTGACCAACGCCGGGGGCACGGCCGTGACCGAGTACTTACAGACGGCCAGCCAGTTCACCAGCTTCTCGGCTGGAAGCGCTCCGCTGGGCGTTGCGCCGGATCCGTACGGCGATATTTGGGCGGTCAATGCTGGATCACTGAGCGAGTACAACGCCAGCGGATTTGTCATTACGCCCAGCAGCATTACCGCAGCGAATTTTGCCGGCCCCAAATGGCTGGCCATCGACAGTGCTGGCAATCTGTGGGTGACCAACAACACGGGCAACAGCGTGACCGAAGTGGTGCGCAGCAGCACTGGCTCAACGTATACAGCCCTGACGCCATTGACCAACACCGCTGTGCCGATGAGCGGGCCGATGGGCATCGCCGTGGATTTGTCGGGCAACGTGTGGATCGCCAACAACGGCGCGGCCACTGGAGCGCTGACAGAGATATTAGGCGCGGCTTCGCCCGTACAGACCCCGGTGATCGGCGTGCCGGGCAAACCGACGGTGTTGAGCGGGGGCGGACAAAACTAAACGGGTTGCGTGCATGCAACTTTGACCCGGCGGCAGCGTTCCAGTGCAGACTGACTGGAAGTTGCCGCCGTTTTTTGCGCGTGCGCGCAGCGTGCGCAAGCGGTGGTACCCTGAAGCTGAAGCATGTCCGGCACTGATTTTCACATTCGACTCTTCCCCATGCAGCGCATATTGGGCTGCTTGGCGTGCATCGTGCTGGCGTTCTCTGGGTCCGCTTGCGCAGCCGCAAAAAATCCTGATGCAGCGACGAATTTGTTGCCGCAAACATTTTCCGGCTGGCAGATGTCTGGCACGGCCAGCAGCAGCGGTGACCCCGCCACAGCCGATGCAGGCACTGCGGCCGTGCTGCAAGAGTGCGGATTTGCGCGCTTTGCCGCCGCCGGCTACAAGCGCGATGATGGCACGCTGCAACTGCGCGCGATGCAGTTTGGCGACGCCAGCGGCGCGTTGAGCGCCTTCAGTTTTTACCGCCGCCCGAACATGCTAGCCGAACAGATTGGCGCAGGCGCGGCCTATGACGGCAAACACATTCTCTTCTGGAGCGGAGACATCATCGTCGACGCCACCTTCAGCCGCATCACGGCCATGTCGGCCTCCGAACTGCGCGGCCTGGCGCAGACACTGCCCATGCCCACCGGCAGCAACGGCATTGTGCCCGGCATTGGGGGCTACCTGCCTACGCGGGATTTGGAGCCGGAGTCAGAGCGGTACGCGCTCGGCCCGCAAACCTACACGCTCGGCGGCGGCGCGCTGCCTGCCGCGCTGGTGGATTTTGCGCGTGGCGCAGAAGCAATGACCGCACAATACAAATCCATCAACGGCGAGGGCACGCTGACGCTGATCAATTACCCCACGCCACAGATCGCCATGGATCGGGAGCGTGCGCTGCGCAGCTATTTTCAGACTGGAAACACGGCGCAAAATCCGTGGACGCCCGCAGTGGAGAACAGCAACCCGGGTACGCTGCTGGTGCGGCGCACTGGGCCGATTGTCGCCGTGACCTCGGGCGCATTTTCGGTGCAGGAAGCGCAGAACCTGATCGGACTGGTGCATTACGAAGCGAACGTGGTTGAGAACAATCCTGACGGCATGGTCAGCGACGCATCGAAAATGGGTCGGCTGATTGTGGGCATCTTTGTGCTGGTGGGAATTCTGGCGGGAACGGCGCTGATCCTGGGTGTATTTTTTGGCGGCGGTCGCGCGATGGTGCGTGTGCTGCGCGGCAAGCCCGCCTCCGCCATGGATGAGAGCGCGGAGATCATCTCACTGAACCTGCGCGAGTAGCCAAAGCGATGCGCCGGAGGGAGTTCTGTTGGGATTTCCGGTGCGGTCGAAGGCACAATCTGAACCAATCTTTGTGCAGTCTGCGGATAACTGGCGGAAAAATTGAGTTGTTAAGCGATTGAGCTGTCCGAAATGGCGAAACTCTGGCAAAGATGACTGTGCGGTGGGCGAGCGAATCGAAAAATTTATCTTATTGATTATAAAAGATTTATTTTGTTTTAGAAATTGGCTTGACACCCCGGAACGCAGCCCATAAGATTTCGCCAGAAAGTTCTGATGGCTTTGCCTCCGTTGGAACTATTCTCCCTAAAGAGAAGGCTGCCCTGTTGCCGGGCGGCCTTTTCGTTTTTGCAGAGGGTTTTGGAGGAACACAAATGCTGGCCTTGTATGCAATTCCCGTAGTCGCGACGCTGTATGCTTTGCCGCTGTTGTTGGGGTGGGCAGGCCCCAACCGCTGGTATGGATTTCGACATCGGCGCGCGATGGCGAACCGGGAGATTTGGTATGCGGCCAATCGCATCGCAGCCGTGCACATACTGGCAGCGATGGCACTGTGTTTGGTGCTGGAATTTGCAGTGCCCACGCTGCATGACGGTGTGACGTCACACGTTGTCACACCACTGTTGCAGATCAGCGCCTTGATTCT
>DAHUZD010000350.1 GCA_027306745.1 Acidobacteriaceae bacterium | reverse complement strand
GGGCGATCGATTGAAGTCGGTCACCGCCGGATATCCCCGCTCATATGGTGCATGATCGACAACGCAGCCGCGCTCCAGACCGCCGCGCGAATGCTCGCATATTCTGGCGCGTCTGCCCAGTACAAGGACACACCTTGCGCTTGCTGATTGCAGGCGAGTGCGGAGCAAATATGGCGAAAGGGTGATTGACCCCGCTCTATTCCGCGCAACGACGGAATACGAGGCTCGCGTTGGTGCCACCAAATCCGAAAGAGTTCGACAACGCGACCTCCACTTTGTGGCGCATCGGTTGATTGGCGATGTAATCCAAGCGGCAATCAGGATCGGGATGCACCAAGTTCATCGTGGGCGGCAACTCCTGATTTTGCAATGCCATCACGGTGATGCCTGCCTCCAGCCCGCCCGCGCCGCCCAGCAGGTGGCCCGTCATAGACTTGGTGGAGCTGACCTTCAACTGGTGGCTGGTGGCGTGTTCGCCAAAGACAGTTTCAATCGCCTTGGATTCCATGGCATCGCCGAGCGGTGTCGATGTGGCGTGCGCGTTGACGTAATCGATCAGCTCCGGCAAAATACCTGCGCTGCGAATGGCATTCTGCATGGAACGTGCGCAGCCTTCGCCCTCCGGGGCCATGCCGGTCATGTGGTAAGCATCGGCGCTCATGCCATAGCCGATGATCTCGGCCAGAATCTTGGCTCCGCGCGCCTTGGCGTGTTCCAACTCTTCCAAAATCAAAATGCCTGCGCCTTCGCCCACGACAAATCCGTCGCGGTCTTTTTCAAAGGGACGGCAGGCGTGGGTGGGGTCGTCATTGCGTGTGGATAGAGCGCGCATGGCCGCAAAGCCGCCCACGCCCATCGGCGTAATGGCTGCCTCTGCGCCGCCAGCGATCATCACGTCGGCGTCGCTGCGCTCAATGATGCGGTAGGCATCGCCAATGGAGTGTGCGCGGGTGGTGCAGGCCGTGGCCGTGGCCTCATTCGGCCCACGCGCGCCATAGCGGATGCTGACTTGCCCGGCGGCCAGGTTCACAATGGAGGCCGGAATGAAGAATGGAGAAATTTTGCGCGGACCGCCGGCCAGCATGGCGCTATGCTCGCGCTCGATAACGTCAAAGCCGCCGATGCCGCTGCCAATATGCACGCCTACGCGCTCAGAGTTCTCCGGCGTAATCTTCAGCCCGCAGGACTCCATGGCCTCTTGCGAGGCGGCCAGGGCAAAGTGAATGAAGCGCCCCATCTTGCGCGCTTCTTTTTTGTCGATGAAGTTGTGCGCGTCGAAGTTTTTCACTTCTGCGGCAAAGGTGACGGAGAAGCCAGTGGTGTCAAAGCCCGTAATCGGGGCCATGCCACTCTTGCCCGCCAGCAGATTGCGCCAGACCTCCGGCGCGGTATTGCCCACGCCGCAGATCAATCCCAGACCGGTGACAACGACGCGCCGCTTCAAGTCTACTTGCCGCCTTTCGCGTGTGCGTTGATGTAGTTGATCGCGTCCTGAACGGTCTTGATCTTCTCGGCGTCTTCGTCGGGAATCTCGATCTCGAAGGCCTCTTCAAACTGCATCACCAGCTCGACCACATCGAGCGAGTCCGCGCCCAAATCCTCTTGGAACGAAGCGCCGGGAGTCACCTCGGCTTCATCGACCTGCAATTGCTCCACAATAATCTGTTTAACTTTTTCTTCCGCTGCCATTGTTCTCTCCTGATTTTCGTACTCGGGTTCTGCAAGGTTCTGGTGCCGGACGCGCTCCGGGTGTTTCCCTCCGGCCGACTGCATTGGCCGGTTGCGGCGCTGGAAATTCCAAGTGTACTGACGCCTTAAGATAGTGTAAAGCAAGCGGGCGTTTGGGCGCTTGCCGCGTCAGCAGGGGCGGTTCACGCAGAAATCCAATCGTTTGGGAACGCACAGTGCGCAGGCGCGCGGGGAGTGGGTGCATGGGCATTTTGGAAATCATTGTGGCCGCGGCTGTGTTGGCCTTGGGCTGGTGGGTCGGGCGCGGCCAGGGCATCGAATTAGGCAAGGTTACCGTGGCCGCCAAGTTGGCCGCCAGCCAGCAGAGTGCGGGCGATTTGGAAAAGCGCCTGACCGAGCGGGAGAACGAGCTACGCACGCTGCGGGAGCAGTTAAGTGCGGCTGAGCAAAAGGTTGCACGCGCTGAAGCGCAGGCAGAAGCCGCGCAACAGGCCATTGCCAACGAACGCAAGCTGCTCAACGAAGCACAGGCCAAACTTGCCGATGCCTTTAAGGCCCTGGCCGCTGATGCGTTGAAGAACGCGAACGAACAATTTTTGGGCCAGGCCAATCGCCAGTTCAACGCCAAGCAGGAGGCCATCGATACCCTGCTGAAGCCGGTGAAGGAAACACTCGGCAAATTGCAGGAACAAACCCAGCAATTGGAAGTGAAGCGCGAAGGTGCGTATGCCAAGCTGGGCGAACAGCTTACGCAGTTGAGTGGCGAGCAGGCCCGCTTGCAACAGGCTGCGCAGGCGCTCACTTCGGCCCTGCGCGACACACGCACCACCGGCCAGTGGGGAGAGATTGTGCTGCGCCGCGTGGTGGAGTTGGCCGGCATGACCGAGCATTGCGACTTTACCGAGCAGCAGACGCAGGACGATGGCCGTCCCGATCTTATCGTGCATTTGCCCAACGGACGCACGATCATCGTGGACGCCAAGACCTCGGTGAAGAGCTTTTTGGAGGCAGCAGAATCTGGCGATGAGACAGCGCGCCAGCAAAAGTTAAAGGAGCACGCGCGCAACATTCGCACGCACGCCTTGGGATTGGCCAAGCGGAAATATGAAACAAGTTTTGAAGATGCGATTGATCTCGTTGTCTGTTTTGTTCCCGGCGATGTGTATCTGTTTGCCGCGATGCAAACGGATCCGAATTTATGGGAAGAAGCCGCGAACGCCAAGATTGTTTTTGCCACGCCGAGCACACTGATCACGATACTGAAGGCTGCGGCCTTCGGCTGGCAGCAAGATTCGTTGCGCCGCGAGGCCAAGGAGATTTTGAAACAGGCGCAGACCGTTTACGAGCGTCTAACCACGGCAGCCGGACATCTGACGGGACTGGGAAAAAACCTCAACAAGAGCGTGGAGAGTTACGACAAGCTGATTGGCTCCCTCGAAGGCAGCGTGCTACCCGCCGCGCGCCGTATGAAGGAGCTGGGCATCAGCGGTGACGCATTGGATGCCATGGAGCCGCTGAGCAAAACCGCGCGATCCTTGCAGGCCCGCGATTGGGTGGCTCAGCAGGAAAATCTTGCACTGGCCGCTGGAGCCGACAGTGAGCAGGAAGAGTAGCCGCCGCGTCTTGAGTCATTCTGAGGAGGCATGCGACAGAATCCAGAGGGATGGGGCTTTGTAGGCGCAGAAAACTCTCTGGATTCTTCGCTCCCGTTGGTCGCTCAGAATGACCCATTCCCTCAGTCGCGCTGGGCATCCGCAGCGGCGCGGATCGCGTCGGCAACGGAGGCAGCTTGGCGCGCAGCGGCCACATCATGCACGCGCAGCAGATGTGCCCCAGCCAGAATCGCTGCTGTGTGCGCGGCCAGCGTGGTGTGCAACGCGGCCTCGGCGCGGCGGTCGGGATGGTCCTGAATGCAATCCGCAGCCGTGCGCAGCAGAAAAGATTTGCGCGAAGCGCCAACCAGCAGTGGATAGCCCAATGTGTGCAAGCTGGACAGCCCGGCCAGCACGGGATAGTTCTCCTCAAAGTTTTTGCCAAAGCCAAGGCCGGGATCAACAACAATGTGTTCGCGCGCGACGCCCGCGGCCAGCGCTTGCTGCACTCGTTCGCGCAGTGCGCGCTCAATCATCGGGAGCACCTCGTGTGCGGCCAACGGGGGCAGACTGCGCCACTCTGACATGCGTCCGCGTGCGTGCATCAGAACGACACCGCACTGCAAACGCGCGCAGGTGGCGGCCATCTCCGCATCCCACAAAAATCCGCTGACGTCGTTGACGATCTCCGCGCCTGCTTCGATTGCTGCTTGCGCCGTTTGCGCTTTGTAGGTGTCGATGGAGAGGATTACGTCGGGCCGCTGCGCGCGCAGAGTCTCGATCACCGGCAGCACGCGGTCGATCTCCTGCTGCGCTGAGACCGGCTCACGGTCGCCGGGTCGCGTGGATTCCCCGCCAATGTCCAAAATGTCTGCGCCTGCGTCGAGCATCCGGTGCGCATGTTCGACTGCCTGTGCTGGAGCCAGATAGTTTCCGCCGTCGGAGAAGGAATCCGGCGTCACGTTCAGCACACCTGCAATGTAGGTGCGTGCGCCCAGTGGAAGCGCACGACTGCGCAAACGCCATGCAAATGTGGGTCGCGGTGCGAGGCTGCTCGCATCCTTCATGCCCCGATTGTAGCTGGGTGGTCAGCGAAGAACCGGCAACGCGCGTGCTACACTCGCGGCGATGCCTTGCCTGTCGCCGCGCACTTGGTTACTGCTGCCGTTGGGAATCGCCGCCACGCTCTGCGCTGAGCCGGCCTTGTCTGCCGCGCCACACCCGGCCACAACGCCTGCACCGCCGCAGTTGGCGCGCCGCATTGATGCGTTGCTCGCTGCACCGGATTTGGCGCAGGCCCATTGGGGCATCTCCGTAACCACACTCGATGGCCGTGTGGTGTACGCAAAGAATGATGCGCAGTTGTTTGCTCCGGCTTCGAATGCCAAGCTGTGCACCACGGCGGCGGCCTTGGCTCTACTGGGGCCGCAGGCCAAGCCGGTGACGCGCGTGCTGGCGCAGGGAGCCATCGATGCGCATGGCGTGCTGCACGGGGATCTGATTTTTCAAGGCAACGGCGATGCCACACTCTCTGGCCGAACCTATCCCTACGCGCTGCACACCGAGCGGCCCGCTGCGCCGCTGGCTGCGCTGGAGGCGCTGGCCGATCAAGTGGTGCAGCATGGCTTGCGCGTGGTTACGGGCAATGTGGTTGGTGACGACACGGCCTTTCCCGATGAGCGCTACGGCTCCGGCTGGGTATGGGACGATCTGACCTGGGGCTACGGCGCGCCTGTCTCTGCGCTCACCATCAACGACAACGCCGTGTATCTGAATGTTTTTCCCGGCGAACATGCGGGCGATCCAGTGACTGCGATTTGGAATCCCCCAGAGGCGGGCGGCGACTACGTGTTGGAAAACTCGGCGCGCACTGCAGGCGAGCAGCCTGCGCTGGGTGTGGACCGGCAACCGGGATCGAAAACGGTGCGTCTGTTTGGTACGCTGCCCAGCTTCAGCGCCGGCAAGCATTATGCTTTGGCCATCGAAGACCCTGCGGAGTTTGCCGCCAGCGTCTTTCGCCAGATGCTGCTGGCGCGGGGTGTGCGTGTTGAGGGCGCGGCCGTCGCGCGGCATCGGCTCTCCATCGACGCCGAACATTTTTCCGCTGAGCAGCGCACGCCTGTCACGCTGCCGACAGAGCTTCCTGCGCGAGAGCCGCTGCGCGCTGCACCGTTGCCGCAAGGCGATGTTGTGCTGGCCACGCATACCTCCGTTCCCTTGCGCGAGGAGATTACCGTCACAAACAAGGCCAGCCAAAATCTGCACGCGGAGCTGATGCTGCGTCTGCTGGGTCGCCAATATGGATTGGATGGCTCCTTTGCGCAAGGTGCACGTGTGGTGCGCCAATTTCTGCTGAATGCGGGCGTACCGTCGCAGGACTTCTTTTTCTATGATGGCTCTGGCATGTCCACGCAGGATCGCATTACGCCGCGCGCCTTCACGCAATTGTTGAGGTACGTGGCCGCGCAGCCTTGGGGTGCACAGTTCCGCTCCACGCTGCCTGTGGGCGGTGTGGATGGATCGTTGGCGGGTCGATTCTTCCGCACGCCGCTGCAGGGCCGCGTCTTCGCCAAGACGGGAACGCTGCGCGAGGTCTCCGCATTGAGCGGCTATGTGCGCGCGCGCAGCGGCAAAATGATCGCCTTCTCTATTCTCTGCAATGATGAACGTCCCGACGCCAAAACCGCTGATGGCTCCCCAGAGGCTGCGCGCACGATGGATGCCATTGTGGCCGCCATCGCCGCAGCCAACTGAGCCGACCGACTCAGAGCGAAGCGGATGCAGGGGCATTCTTCAAAAAATTTCTTGCAATGCAGCAAGAGTGTGGAGCATTCTTAGGCTGCGCGACTTTTCGCTCGGAGAATTGCAGTGTCTCAAACCAAGCCACAGAACTACGCCAACCACGTGCGCTTCGATCCCGCATTTCATTACTTCATGGTTCCGGTGCTGCTCATCAACTGGATCGCCACGCTGGTGCACTTTGCGCACCATCCGAATCTATGGAGTGGATGGCTGGCCCTGCTGGCCTTCGTCTTCATTCTGATGATTGGTACCGCGCGTCGCTATGCGCTGAAGGCTCAGGATCGCGTCATTCGCCTTGAAGAGCGGCTGCGCCTGAGCACATTGCTGCAAGAGCCATTACGCGCCCGCATTGGGGAGTTGAGCGAGAGACAACTTGTCGGTCTGCGCTTTGCCTCGGACGCAGAGATTCCAGCGCTGGTGGCGCGCACACTGCAAGAGAAGTTGACGCAGAAGCAGATCAAGCAGGCCATTCAGAACTGGCGCGCAGATCACTTTCGCGTCTAACTGTGCGCGGCTTATAGTGGAGGCAGGAGAGCCGGAGCTTTGCAGATTCGCGCGGGTAAAAGAAATCCAGACAGACAGTTTGCACGGGCAAGCGCGATGGCATGGCTCAGCGCAATGGCTCGGCTGGGTGCAGCGGCGTGTGCACTTGTGCTGATCGCTGCCGGTTGCCGCAGTCTTCCGCCCTCCAAGCCGTTGGACCAGCTCACGCCGGTGGAACGGCAGGGCCATGTGATCTTCCACGCCAACTGCGCCCGCTGCCACAACGCCAACTCCACGCGCGCGCTGCATGGGCCGGGCCTGCAGGCGCTCTACAAACAGCCGTATCTGCCCAGTGGCGCACCGGCGAATGATGACCGCGTTCGTTCCGTGATCGAACATGGCCGCAATATGATGCCCGCCTTCGGCAACGATTTCAACGAAGAGCAGATGCAGGCGTTGCTGGCCTATCTGCACACGCGATGAGCACACACAACTCCACCAATTCGCAGAACCCCGGCATGAACGCCGCTGAGGAAACAGAGTCCACAGAGCCGACCGCAACGGATACGCCAACCCAGTCCACCGCGCTGCCCGGCGTGGCCGCCATTGCGCTATGGCTACTGGTAGAGTCGTTGATCGGCGTGGCGGGTGTTTTCAAGGGGCAGTTCTCTGGCCACTCCACGCGTCTGGCTGTGCTGGCCATCGCTACGCTGCTGGCCTTGGCGGGCCTGGGCCTGCTGCGCCTGCGCCGTTGGGGTTGGGCGCTAGCACTGGCCGCGGCCTTTTTGTCGAGCACCTTCGGCGTCTACAGCATGTTGCGCTACCACATGTCGCAGTACTGGGTGCTGACGCTGGTGAACTTTGTCTTCTTCTTTTATCTGATCCGCCCGCAGATTTTGCGACGACTGCGGTAACTCTTTGTTAGCGGAACCTGTACGCCCGACCACGTTGGAGGAGCACAATGGAACGCGAGCAGACCGAGTTCAACGCGCGCATTCAGGCGCACCGTTCATTTTTTGCCCGGTTAGTGACGGCCAGCGCGGGTATAGCGCCCGGCAGCGCGCTGGAAGCAGCGCTGGCATCCACGCCGCGCGAACAATTCGTTGGCCCGTTGCCGTGGAAGGTCTACACGCCGATGGGTTACATCGAAATTCCCTCGGACGATCCCGCGTTTCTGTATCAGGACATTGTGGTTTCCTTGGGGCGGGACGAGCCGCTGAACAATGGCCAGCCCATTCTGCATGCCTTTTGCCTGGCCGCACTGGCGCCGCAAATGGGCGACCGCATTGTGCACATCGGCGCGGGCAGCGGCTACTACACCACGGTGCTGGCCAAGCTGGCTGGTACCGAGGGCGTGGTGGATGCGTATGAGATCGATTTGGATTTGGCGCAGCGTGCGCAGAAAAATCTCTCCGGTTTTGCTTCCGTAACCGTGCATGCCCGCTCTGGTGCTGAGGGGCCGCTGCCTGCCTGCGACAAAATTTACGTGAACGCGGGTGCCAGCGCTCCGCTGGCTTTGTGGCTGGATGCGCTGCGGCCCAATGGACGACTGCTGTTTCCGCTGGCGCCGGCGGAAGGCGTGGGCGCGCTGCTGTTGGTCGCCAAGCAGGAGAGCGGTGCGTACTCGGCGCAGTTTTTGGTTCAGGCGCGGTTTGTTCCCTGCATGGGAGCGCAAGACGAGTCCACAGCGGCGCGGCTGACAGAGGCCTTTCGCAGCGGCACTTGGCCTCAAGTCAAGTCGCTCCACCGCAATGATGCGCCGGAGGATCATTGCTGGTTCCACGGCCAAGGCTGGTGGCTCTCCACGCGGTGAGATGTGGAAAAGATGAAATTGGTTGCGGTTGGCTGACGCGCGCCGTTTCATGCCAAGATGGTTTGGTCATGATGCCCTGTGGCGGTGTACGGCGATTGAGCCACGCTGCGTGTTCGATTCCAGAAAAAGGCCGCGACCGCTACAATAAAAGGTTGTCATGGCTACCGCTGCCGACCTGATCCAGATCGATCTTTCACCCAAGCGCCCCGCGGCCAAGCCGGAGTGGTTGAAGGCCCGCGCTCCGATGGGCGAGACGTATCACAACCTGAAAAAGCTGGCCCGCGATCTGAACCTGCACACGGTCTGCGAAAGCGCCCATTGCCCCAACATCGGCGAGTGCTGGAACCACAAAACGGCCACCTTTATGATGCTGGGCAATCTATGTACGCGCCGCTGCGGTTTTTGCGCTGTGCCGAAGGGCCGGCCGGAGCCGATCGATTTCGACGAGCCGCGCCGCGTGGCTGAGGCCATTGCCAAGCTGGAACTGAAGCACGCTGTCATTACCAGCGTGAACCGCGATGACGATCTGCTGGGTGGGGCGCGCGCCTTCGCACGGGTCATT
>DAHUZD010000337.1 GCA_027306745.1 Acidobacteriaceae bacterium | reverse complement strand
TGCAGAAAGCGGAATTGGCCACGCTCTGCATCGGAGAGTTGCGCACAATAGGCGCGCGCTGCCTCCAGCAAAACAAACGTGCCGCGTATGTTGGTTTCTAAAAAAGCCTCCGGGCTGACGATCGAACGGTCCACGTGGCTTTCCGCAGCAAAGTGCACAATCGCGCGGGGCTTCTGTTCCAGAAAAATCTGCGTTACCGCATCGCGGTCGCAGATGTCGCCCTGCACAAACTTGTAGTCTGCGCACTGCGCCACCGGCTCCAGATTGCGCAGGTTTCCGGCATAGGTGAGCTTGTCAAAATTGACAAGCGCCGCGGATGGATTGGCCATCCAATCGAGAATGAAGTTAGAGCCGATAAAGCCAGCTCCGCCCGTGACAAGGATTGAGGTGCGCATCGTTTTTCAGTGTACCGGATTGCCTAGGGAAATCGTCCGTATATATCTCGGTACAATCAACCTATGGAAATGATCGAAACCTGCCTGCCGGGAGTGGTGCGGCTGCGTCCGCGCCGTTTTGCGGATGCGCGCGGCTGGTTCATGGAAACCTGGAACGAAAAAACCTTTGCCAGCCTGGGCCTGCCGCTGGTCTTCAAGCAGGACAACCAGTCCCACTCCCACAGGGATGTCTTGCGCGGTCTGCATTATCAGCTCCAGCAGCCGCAGGGAAAGCTGGTGCGCGCCCTGCACGGCGCCATCTTTGACGTCGCCGTGGACATTCGCCGCAGCTCACCGCATTTCGGGCAATGGGCAGGCGCTGAACTCAGTGCAAGCAACGGTGAAATGCTCTGGATTCCGCCGGGCTTCGCGCATGGATTTCTCGTCTTGACGGAGACAGCCGACGTGGCCTACAAGGCAACAGACTTCTACGCGCCACATGCAGAACGCACCATCCTCTGGAACGATCCGGCCATCCAGATTGAGTGGCCGGGCGGGCACACGCCCATTGTTTCCGACAAGGACGCACAAGGTGCTCCGTTGCACTCCGCAGAACTGCCAGACTGAATCAGCTACGCCAGCGCAGCGCCAAGTGAAGCTCCTGCAACTGTGCGGCGCGCTCGGGATCCTGCTCCATATTTCGCCATGCTGCGCGCGCAATCAGCCAGAATGCAGCAAAAATCATGCCAAAGAATCCTGCGGCAATCGTCAGCAAAGCACGCGGCGGCCAGGATTTCCGATCGGGAACCTGCGCCGGATCCACTACCTGAATGATCTCGCCGGCTTTGGCTTCATCCACCTTGGCGATCTCATACTGACGCGAGAGCATCTCAAACAGCGTCTCGTGGTACTTCACATCGCGCATCTTGCGGATGTACTCCAAACTGGCTGTTGGAATTCTCGATGTGGGCATCTCCACGTCATCCTGAAGGCCGGCAGCAGTACTACCTTTTTCCATGTCAGCCAATTGTGATTCCAACCCGGTGATTTGTGTTTGCAGCAGAACTACCTGAGGATTTTCTTCTGTTGCGGATGCCTCCAGACCTTTTAACTGCACCTGATCGGCTGCGATTTGTGCCCGCAACTGGGCAATGCTCATAATGGTCATCTCCGCCTGCCCCTTTGGCTCAATGACGCCTGTCTTGCGCTCGGTCTCGGCCAGTGCAACTTCCGCATCGGCCAGCTTATTTTTTTCCTGCTCCAACTGCTGCTCAAAGAACAAGCGGCGCTGCCCAGCTTCGGTCACGGCCAGGTGCCCCATCAGACCATATAGCTCTTCCACATATCCATTGGCCAAGGCTGCTGCGCGCTTGGGATCGTGGTCTTCCACGGCGATACTGATCAGGCTGCTCTTCTCTGATTTGATCGCCGTATTGCCAGACAATATCTTGCGCGTGTCGCTTAACTTTTTTGTTTTGTATATGCTCTCCAGATGAAACCGCTGGATCAACGGGTCCACCACGCTGTTGCTTTGCAACAGGCCAATGTAGAGATCGTCTGGATTCTTCAATCCCAATGCGGAAGCTGCGCCCCCGCCTCCACCACCCGCCAGAGCTGACAAGGCACCGAGCTGTGCCAGCGGAGAGCTGGATTTTTTCGGTGGCATGATCCTGGTCGTCCCTGTAAACGTTGGGGGCAGAATCAACGTGATGAGCAGGGTCACCGTGCCCAGCGCCAGGCCACAGAAAAAAATGAAGCGCTTGCCACGCGCCAGCAGGATGCCCAGTTGCAACAGATCAACGGAGTCCTCCTGCTGCGCCGGGATCGTCTGCGCGGTACCACCTGCAGGAACGCTTTGCCCTGTCTCCCGGTACTCCATTGCGGTCTCCATGGGTGTCTGCATCGGCGTTCCTCCCCTTACAAGCCCAACAACGTCAGCGAGGCTATGCCCAAGCCGAAGCCAGAGAGCACCTGCGACCAATCGGTCAGGCCACGCAAGAGCGTCGTCTTGTTCACATTATCCGGCACAACGATCGTATCGCCAGGGTGCACATGTCTGTGGTCAAATCCTTCTCCAAACAATGTGGTCTTTGCATACTGCTTGCTCAACACGGAGCCGTCCGCGTGGATGACAAATTCATTTTTCTTGTCACCATTGCGCGTGGCTCCTCCGGCCAGTTGCAAATAATTGCCCACACGCGCTCCCCGCTGGAACAAGAACGAATTCTGGTTGTATGCCGCTCCAATCACGCTAACCGTGGTGGGCACTACGGGAACAACAAAGCGGTCACCGTCTTCCAGAGGAATATCCGGCAAAGCATCCAAGCCCCTGCTATTCGGATTCAGGTCGAGCACGATGCGTCCAGATGCGTGCAATTTGCGCAATGTATCAATCAATTGCGACTGGCTCTGTACGCTGGTGCTCAGCGCCGCGGCTGCCGAGGCATTCACAGACGTGCTGGCTGCGTTGGATGCAGACTCTTGAATGTCATGCTCCACTTCAGTCACGTAGGCATCCAACCGCGCCTGTTGCAAACGGCGCGTGGATTCGCGTAGCAATTCGGAACCATACAGAAAGGCATGCGGCGTCAGGCCACCTGCACGTGCAACCAGATGCCGCAGCGTTTCGCCCGGCTCGACGCTGTAAATGCCTGCGTGGATAAACTCACCCTCCAGCTCCACATACTTGGTCTGCTGGGCCTGCGGCACGCGAATATCTGCCGTGGAAAAGACCGTAACCACATCGTCCGGCTGCAGCGGCAAGTTCTGGCTGGGATCGCCCTGCAGTACGGCTTTGCCCAAATCAAACGGAATCAGCGCAGGGGTCAATGTTTTTGGATCAATCCGCTCAACCACCGCATACTTCCAATCGATATCGGGGGCCGTACGGATGATCTCATTTTTGACCGGAAATCGACCTTGGGAGAAACGGTCCCCGGGCAGAAACTGTCGAGATAGGGCTGCTGTGTTTTCCGATTCCACCGTCGATGAGCCGAGCGATGTTTCTCCGATCACATAGGCCGGATTGTTTTGCTTGGAACGGAAACCCTCCGCGGAGGAAGCAGCACCGGCTTGGGCAGTACTGCCATAGTTCCCCGTTGAGTCAGCAGGCGTGGTTCCATAGGCAGCAGCACCCGCGCCGTAGGCTATCGGGTTGCCTTGTTGGTCATATTGCTGCGAATAACCCCCATACGGCTGTGGCTCCAGACCGCTGTCCAGGCCGTAGTTGGTTACGGAACTTGGCCCAACGAGATATGGAGTCTGCGCTCCATTGCGGGGCTGCACTCCTTGCAGCACAGGCTTCGGATAATCACCGAAGAGCGGCGTATACTCTGGCGCGGGCAACCCCAAAGCAATACGCTCCTGCCAGTAATTGCGTGTAATCAATGCCTGCTTATCTGGAATGAGGTCCCGAATCGTCATACCAGAGGTCCAAGCATACCGGCCTGGGTTAGCCACATTGCCGCGCAAGGTCACCGTCTTATCGAACTGCTGCACAATCTCTGGCACGCGCAGAATGTCACCGTCGCGCAAAATCGTTTGCAGTCCCAATGCATCCAGCGGCAGGTTTACTGTCACGCGATCGCCCGATGCATTCACACGATCCAATTGCGCCTGCGTGCGCGCAGCCATGGAGGAAAAGCCTCCGGCCATTTGCACAGCGTCCCCGGCGGTTTCCGTACCCTTTAACTCATAAACGGCTGGCACCTGCACGCTGCCCGCCACAGCCACACGCGGCCCAGCCGGCGGAATGTAGATCACATCCCCAGAAACCAACTGAACATCTTTGGACTTGTCGCCATGCAACAGCAAATCGTATAGGTCAAATGTGGTCAACACTGCATTGCCGCGCTTCACCTGAATGGCACGCATGGAGCCGTTCACGGACGGACCACCTGAGGCAAACAACGCATTGACCAGCGTGCTC
>DAHUZD010000336.1 GCA_027306745.1 Acidobacteriaceae bacterium | reverse complement strand
CAGCACGCTGTAGGGATTGCCGCCGAAGGTGCCGTATTCCTGCTCATAAACCTGTTTGAAGAGCGCGCTCTGATCGAACTCTGTCGCCTTTTCCAAGTCGGCGAGCAGCTCTTTCTTGGTGACATTGAGCAGACGCAGCTTGAGCATGGTTCCCGTCTCGGTGTTGCTGACGAGATAAAACAGTCCGCGCCACGCTGCCTCCAGAGCCTGAAACTCCGGCGAGTGCATGATGGCGTTGAGCTGGTCGCTCAACTGTTGATCAATTTCCGCAATGCGCTGCTTGATGCCGGTGACGACGGAGTTTTTGCCCACCGTCATGCCTTCATCGAGCACCTGCACGGCGTACTCGGAGAGCAGGTTGATGGCATAGGGGCGCTGCGAATCATCGCGCGCGATCTTGCCCTGTTGAATGATGCGGTCCAACAGCGCCACAGGCGCGCCGGACTGGGCAGTGCCCGCGTCTGGAGTTTCGTTAGGCATTGGGCTTGTCTCCTTCCGTCGCGTTGGCGGCCTTCAACTGCTTCAGGTTGTCGGGGCTGGCCACGGCCTCTTGCAACATGCCGTCCAGCGTGTCGTTGCCGTCCAGCTTGGCCAGCAGGTCATTGAGCTTCTGACGCGACTCGAAGAGTTTGCGCAGCGCATCGACCTGGCGCACAATGCTGACCGGGCTGAAGTCGTCCATACTTTTGAACTTCAGCTCAATGTTCGTCTGGCCGCCATCCTTGGAGAGATGGTTGTCCACGCTGGCCACCATGCGCGGATGCAGGGAGGCGAGAACATCGTTGAAGTTGTCACGGTCGATCTCAACAAACTTTCTGTCCTTGAGCGGCGGCAGCGCTTCTTCCGGCTTACCGGAAAGATCGGCGAGTATTCCAACCACAAGGGGCAATTCTTTTTTCTGTATTGCGCCGCCTGTTTCCACGTCGTACGTAATCTGTACGCGCGGTGGGCGGACGCGGTCTAATTTATGCTGTGTACTTTCCGGCATGATTTCCTCGCTTTCCTGAGTTGAGAAACAATTAAACCATCACTTCCTTGGAGAATCAATCTGTAATAATCCGGCAACATCTTTTAAGGCATTTTCATTGTTGAGTAACTCTGGCAGCAGTTGGCCCAGGTCCATGTTGCCCCAGGCGATGGCGCGGCGCAGCAGGTAGGGTACCGGGCTGTGCGGCTCCGTGCGGGCCAGAAAATCGGCGATTTCCGACAGCGTGCGGTAGGCATCCCGACGGTTGCGAACGGGGCCAGAGGCCGCCGGTGCAGAAACAGGTTCATCGGACATTTCGGTCGGCACCTCCTCCGCGGGGATGATTGCATCCGACTGCACCACGACATTTTCGGCCTTCACCAGCGGCTCCACCGTGGAGGCAATGGCGGACAAGACCTCTTGCAACTGGCGCAAGCCTGGATTCTGCGGGCCATAGAGCGTATCGAAGAGTGTATCCAGTTCCCTGCATGTTTGCATTGCCTCCCGCAGTTCTTTGTCCAATTCTCTGTAGAAGCCGTCCGGCGTGGCCGTCATGCTGCGTTGTAGCAGCGGCAGCTCCGGCTTGGCGTCACTGCCCTTGCCCTGCTGCGGCTGGCGGCGCTGGGTGTACTCGGCGTGCTGGGCCGTCTCCCAACGCGCGAAGCTGACGATGGGCAGCAGGCTGGTATCCACCGGATGCGCGATGGTGATGAACTTCATCGCCACCGGCAGTTTTTCGTTGAGCCAGACAAGCTGGCTGGTGCGATATTCCAAGTCCTCAATCGCCGGATACATCGTCTGCCAAAAGAGTTCGTGCAGGCCGCGGATCAACTGGAGTCCGTGGATCAAACCGGCGGCTCCGCCCAGATGCACCCAGGCCTCGGTGAGCCAGATGGCAATTTGCAAATCTTTTGTGCGGTGCATGAGTGCTTGCGTGCAAAGCTGCTCGACACCAGACCAGTCGGCACGTTTGGGATCGCGCTGCCAGACACCCTGCGGCAGGTCCATCTCCTCGCGCCGCGCCTCTTGGATGCGGTCATACGTGCCCTCATAGCGCAGCGGCTCGCCCGCAGGCGACGAGGCAGAGATGGGTTGCAGCAACGGCTGCAATTCAGCGGGAATCTGGGCCGTGCTCATGGCTGCCCTCCTACATTGGAGGCAGTGTTCATGGGAGCGGCCAGCGGCGGGGCCACTTCCGGGAAGTCGTCGCCGCTCAGGCTTTGCTGCTGGCCGGCGGGCATCACAGCCAGGCGCAAAAAGACGCGGGCGCGATCAGACTGATCCGTGCCGCCTGTGGAGGCGGGCGCTTTATTGGTGTCTTCAGCGGTCTGAAAGACCAGCGTGAAAGGGCTGGGATCGGCCATGGTTGCAAAGTCTCCGGCAGGGGTGCGGTGCTGCACCATCATGGCCAGCAAGGCCCAGTTGTCGGTGAAGTGATACGTGAGCGACTGGCCGCTCAGGTCTACGTTGGAGCTGGCCGAGCGCAGCAGCGGCACCAGCGGTGAATTGCTGGCCCAGTGCAGAGTGAGCGTCACCGGTTCGCCATAGGTCCAGCGGCCCACGCGAGGCTTGTCGCCAGATTCGAAGGAATCCTGGCCCACCTGCAGGGTCCACTGCTGAATTTGATTGCCGTTCAACTCGCGGGACTGGTTGACGCGGAACTCCGGCGTAAAGTCCACGGCGGGCAGCGCGGCAGGCTTCTTTTTATCGAGGATCGCAGCAAAAAATCCGCGCGCCTGTTCCATCTGTTGCAGGAACAGATGCACTGACTGGCCGGATGCGCCATATTGATCCTGCGTCAAAGCCTGCAAGAGCAACGGAACATCCGCATCAAAGAGCGTATAAAAATCCCGGATGGATTGCGGATCGGCCTCAGAACCCAGAACGGCCTGCGCAGGCGGAGCGAAGGGGAAATGCCCGGCCAACTCCCGGTTGAAGATGCCGGAAAGCTTGCCGTATTCCTTGACTACATCAAAGGTGCTGAGCCGCTGGCAGCGCTGCAACAGGTCATGTTGAATATCGCTGCGCACTTGCAGAAAATAATCTGAACCCTGCGCGTGCAGCGGTGCGGCTGCGCAAAGGCTGTCAGGAGTGATTTTGTCCATCGTGCCGATGACATAGGCCTCCAGCAGAGAGACCGAGTTGCCGGGGCGCTTGGCCTGATAGGCGCTCATCTGCGCGCCAATCTTTTCCCAACGCAGCAGTACATTGCGCTCGGATGGAGCCAGCTCAGCGTGTTGCGTGCTCAAAAAATGCACCAGCGGCGCCGCGGCCTGATTGTAGGCCAGCATCTGCTGGCGTTGCGCACCCAGGTAGCTCTGCACATCCTCGGTGGTTTGCGCATTCAAAATCTCTTGCGTTGGTGAGGCGTCTCCCAGCCAATTGTTATAGGCAGAATGCGGAATTTCATAGGGCTGACCGGCGTCAAAGGCTTGGTTGAGTGCCAGCAAGAGCGTGGCGGCCTGCGCCGAAGAGATGCGATGCAACCGCTCATACGGGCCAGCCATGCTCATGCCAGAAAACGTACTCAACAAGTCCGACAGCGCAGGAGCAGCGCTGGCAAACTCCTCCACCGCTGGAGAAATATCCTGGCGCAAGGAGGCACCGGCGCTGGTGGCGGAGGAACTTCGCACGGTTTCAGCCTGCACGGTTTCGTCTTCCATCGCCGCCGCCAAGCGCTGGCTGGCGATGCGTTCAAAGGCTGCGCGCATCTTGACGGGCGCGTTCTGCAGGTCCTCTTGCACATAGTGGTTGTAGGCATCCGGCAGGGCGATGGCATCTTGCAGCACGGGCGTATTCCAGTCAATCTGCATCGCCGGAGATGGAGGACCTGCAATCTTCTGCGCGCTGGCCTTGGCCACAAAAGGCAGGTTCATCAAGTTGTCCAGCGAGATGTGGAAGTTCTCTGCGTTGCTGGTGAACTCCAAACTATTGCCGTTGGCATCGACCAGCGGCCCGGTGAGCGTGCTGCGCTGGTCAGCCAGGCTGTCTTGCAGCTTGTTGAAGCTGGTCTGCGCACTGTAGGGCACCCATTGCTGCAAGTACGGCAGCAGGTAATGCGAGTTGCGCAGCGGCGCGATGGTGACGGAATACACCGAGCCAGTGGGCGCAAAACTTTCTCCGGCCACCCACTGCAAATCTGGCGCGTGCATGGCCGCATCCGCCAAATGGAAGGCCTGTTGCAGAGCCAGCAACTGCTCATAGCTGACCTGCATCTGCGTGTTCACCTGATTCAGATTCACACTGAGCCGCTGTAGGGATTGCAACGTGGGGTTGTGCTCAATCCACGCGGCGAAGAACTGGGCTGTCAACTGTTCCATCTTCTGCGATGCATGCTGCATGTCGGGCTGGCGGTAAACAAACGGCGCCCAGGTGGCCTGCTGCAAGGCTTCTTCAAAGTAAGGATTCCGCGGCGCATCCATATCCACGTTGAAGTTTTTGCCGGAGATGTAGTCCTCCAGTTGCAGAATCGACGACAGCCCCGCTCCGCCGCCACGCTTGCGGATCGTCTCATAGAGCTTGATATTCTGCTCCAGCGTCTGCATTTGATCGACGTAGGCGCGCAGTTGCTGATACTCCGGTTCGGATTCGATGGAGAGGCTGATGGGCGCATCGGGATTGCTGAGCGCAGGCGCTTGCGGCAGCGGGCGCAGATTGGGATTGGTGACTTCGGCGGCGCGATGCTCCAGCCCGTTGTTGAAGCTCTCCAGCACCAGCACGCGAAAAGCGGGCACCATGGCCTCGCGGATGGAAGCGTCCATCGGGCTGACCCAGGAGGCGGGCAGAAACAGCGAGCGGAAGCTCTCCGTGCGGAAGCGCGCCATGGCGTACAGCAGATCGCCCGCGTCTTCTGGATTGCTGGCGGACTGAATCTGACCAGAGGCGTCCACCGAGCTGGTGTTCAAGTCGTGCACGATGCGCGCCAGCAGCGGCTCAACATTATTTTTGGCCTGGCGCAGACGTAGATAGTTCAGCGTGGTGCCCAGCGCCAGCAGCAAGACCATGGCGGCCGTGGCCACCTGTAAAGCAATCGTCGTGCGATTGCGCACGAAAAAATGACTGGAGATGGGATGCGCAATGCCGCGCTCTGGAAAAATCTTTTTGACGAAGAGATCGTAGACGAAGGCGATGCGTTCGCGCGAGCCGCTCCACGCCTCAAACATCGGCGGAAGAATGGAGGTCGCGGGCGTGTTCCAAGCGTGAGCCATGACCGGCGGCGGCAAGACCTCGGCCTTGGGCTGGGCTGCGCCGGAACCCGCAGCCGAAGCTGTTCCCTGTCCCGTTGCCTGCGTTGCCTTTTGCGCCGCCGTATCGGCTTCTGATGGCTCAGCAGCGTCGGCAGCGAGATAGTCTCCGGTGAAGTAGAGGCCGCGGAAGTAGAAGGATTCCCGGTAGGCTGTCGAGCGCAGCGCACGTCCCAGATACATCCGCAGCGGAGTATGCAGGGCCTGCAATTCTCCGGGAAAAAGAAACATGGCCTGGCGGTCAGCGGTGTAATCGCGTTCGGCAAACAATTCGCCTTGCGTCTGCTCGATGGAGCCGCGCACCTCCAGAAACGCCTCATCCACCCAGCCTGCGTCAAAAGCCGCATCCAAGTTGTAGGGGCTGGACCAGCCAAAGATGTCGCGCAGACGCTCCTCTGGCAGCTCGTTGCAAAAGCCGCGGAAGCCAGGTATCTGGTCGCACTTGGTAACGACAAAGTAGACAGGCAGGCGAAAGCCGAGAATCTGCTGGGCCTGGATCAGCCGGTCATGCAAAAGGGATGCACTGCGCAAGAGCGCCACCTGATCCAGCGCCTCCGGCCCGGTCAAATCTCCGCATGAAAGCGTAACGATCAGCCCGTCGAGCGGACGCTGCGGGCGATGCCGGTTCAACAGACGCAGCAGCCGCTTCCAGTTGCCGGCCTCGCGGCCTTCCCCGCTCATGGCCCAAGCTCCGGCGGTGTCCAGCACGATGCCGTCGCCGTAAAACTTCCAGCCAATGCTGTGTTCGCCGGCAAAGCCGCGGCCATCCTCTTCCAGCAATTGGCGCAGGTGCGACTCTGTCAGCAGCGTGGTCTTGCCCGACTCCGCAGGCCCCAGCATCAGGTACCAAGGCACGCGATAGCGGTAATCCCGGCCCGAAACCCGGAAGCGCAATTGGGCCATCGCCTGTAAAAATGAGGGGGCCAGTGCCGCCTGCTCCGGCTGCTTGCTGGGCGCATCCGCCGCTTTATCGGCCTTCTTTTTCGCAGCAGCCTCGCGCTGTTGTGCGGTCACAATCCACAGCACGGCCAGCAGCAGCAAAATGGCCAGCAACACCATGGCCCCGGCCAGCGCATAGAGCAGCCAGGAGCCAACAGGAGTCGTTACCGTTGCGGCGAAGGTCATAGATGCCCGCTCCACTGCGCTGAGGGTGAACTTTGAATGCTATGAATCAGCGTGTAGACGTCGGCGGTTAAGTGGTGCCAGAGCACGCCAGAGACAGCAATCCACAGCACGCCCACCCCGGCCAGCACCCAGAGCCATGTGCGCGGGTCGGGCAGCTTGCGGCCATCGCCTTCGTCGAGCGTCGGCTGGTACGACTGCGGAAACAGCGTGCGGTCCTGCGCCAAATCCTGCGGCGGACGATGGTAAATCTGCACGAAGAGCCTGCGCCGGTATTGTTCCAGCTCGCCTCGCTCGTCGTGATCGCGGTATTTGCCGCGGAAGCCCAGAGCGAGGGCCTGAAAGTAGATCATCGCCA
>DAHUZD010000328.1 GCA_027306745.1 Acidobacteriaceae bacterium | reverse complement strand
GGAAAGCGCAGTGGCACCAGTTGGAAGACCGCGCCGTTGCCCATGCCGAGCAGGCTCATTACGGCAAAGAGTAGTGCAATTGCCACGGGAAGCGCAGGCAACTGCCCTAAAACTCCCATGCAAATTCCAACGGAGAGAAAGATGGCGATCAGCAGCCGATAGCCGCCGAGCTTGTCCGAGAGCCAACCTCCCACGGGACGCAGATAGCTTCCGGCAAAGACGACCAGCGTCGTCATATCCCCGGCGCGCACGGCGGACACATGATATTGGTCATGGAAGAAAAGAGTTAAAAAGCTGGCCAGCCCAACAAATCCGCCAAAGGTCAGGCTGTAGAGCAGGCACATCCAAAGCGTGTCTGGTTCGCGCAGAATTTTTTTGTACTCCTTCCACGCAATCGGCTTGCGCGGAGTTGGGCTGTCCTTGGCCAGCAGAGCAAACAGAACAAAAACACAGGTGACTGGCAGCGCGGCCAGAACAAATGTGTTGGCCCAGCCAAAGTGTTTGGCCAAGCGCGGCGCAAAGAGCGTGGCCAGCAGCGTGCCTGAGTTGCCCGCGCCGGCGATGCCCATCACGCGGCCTTGATACTCGCTGGGGTACCACTTGCTGGCCAGTGGCAAGGCCACGGCAAAGCTGGCGCCTGCAATGCCCAGCAAAAATCCCAGCGCGTAAAAATGCCAAGGTTGCGAGGCGTACTTCCATCCCCAGAAGAGTGGCACCAGTGTCAGGGTCAAACCGAGCAGGCCGATGCGGCGTCCACCGAAGCGGTCGCAGAGCGCGCCGAGAATAGGCCGAAAGAATGCGCCGCCGAGCAACGGCAGTGCGACCAGCAGACCTTTCTGGGTCGCATTCATGTGCAGATGTTGCGTGATGGCCGGCGCCAATGGGCCGAGCAGTACCCAGACCATGAAGCTGACGTCAAAGTACAAAAATGCAGCCAGCAGGGTAGGCCAGTGGCCGCTCTTGAGAAAAGATTGTTTTTCCATTGCAGCATCTCCTTGTGCGCAAAAAAGTAAAAAGTTTTCAGGTGCAAGAAATATCTCCGTACGCGCTGCGCCGCACGCCGGAATCTTCCTGGGTGTACGCGCAAACTAGGCGCGCCGCGAACCGTGCTCCACGGTTTTTTCAATGCGCACAGAGCATTGCTTATAATTCGGCTCCCGTGAAATGGGATCGACGGCGCTCTGCGTCACTTGATTCACATTCGTTTCGGCAAAGTGAAAGGGCATGAAGACCTGGCCCGGCGCGATAATCTCCGTCACGCGCAATTCCACGCCGCGCACAATGCCGCGCGCCGAGACCACATCCACCTTGTCATGTGCGCGCAGCCGCAACCGGGAGGCGTCGCGCGGATTCATCTCCAGCCAGGCGCGGGGAGAGATGTTGTGCAGAATGGGCACCGCGCCGGTTTTGGTGCGCGTGTGCCAATGCTCCACAGTGCGGCCCGTGTTCAACACCAGCGGAAATTCTTCGCTGGGCTGCTCTGGAAACGGCTCCCAATCCGTGCACAAAAGCTTGGCTTTGCCGTCTTCGGTTTGGAATTGTCCACTCGCATACAGGCGTCGCGTGGACTGCGGAGATTCCTCTGTGCCCGCTGAATACGGCCATTGGATGCCGCCGCTGGCTTCGATCGCGGCATAGTCCATGCCGGAGTAATCACACAGACGTCCGGCGGAGACGCGCTTCCATTCGTCGAAGGCATCCTGCGGCGTGCTCCATCCGGGGAAGAGTTCTTCGGCGCAGCCCAGCTCGCGCGCGAGGTTCAGAAAAATCTCGAAGTCCGTGCGCGCCTCGGCGGGCGGAGCGACAGCACGATTCACTTTGCTCACGCGCCGCTCGGAGTTGGTGTAGGTGCCTTCCTTCTCGCCCCAGATCGCCGCGGGCAACACCATGTGCGCCAGCGATGTGGTTGGCGTGGGATGAAAGCCGTCCTGCACCACGAGAAACTCCAAATTGCTCAAACCCTGCAACAGCACGTCGAGGTTTGGAAAGGAAACGATCGGATTGGTAGCGACAATCCAAAGCGCGCGAATCTCCTTGCGCACCATGGCCTCGACGATGTCGGGATAGGCCAGGCCGCGCGCGGTGGGAATGCGCGCAACATCGATGCCCCACAGCGCGGCCATCTCCGCACGGTCGCTTTCGCTTTCAAATTTGCGATAGCCGGGCAGGCCCGAGGTAAAGCCGGATTCGCGCGTGCCCATGGCGTTGCATTGGCCGGTGATGGAAAATGGCGACGACCCTGCACGGCCCACATTGCCAGTGAGCAGTGCAAGATTGTTAATCGCATTCACCGTCTCCGTGCCTTTGGAGCTATGATTGACGCCCATTGTCCACGCAATGCAGGCTGAGCGCGCCGTGCCCAGCAGTCGCGCTGTCTTTTGCAGCAGCGCGGTGGACAGCCCGGTGATCTCCGCCACGCGCGTCGGCGTGTATTGGGCCACATGCGCGCGCAAAGCATCAAAGCCCTGGGTGTGGCGCTCGATGTAGTCTCGGTCGATCCAGTTGTTCTCGATCAGCAGATGTGCCAGGCCGTTCAATAGCGCGAGATCGGAGCGTGGCTGCACCGGCAGAAACAGGTCGGCCATCATCGCGGTTTTGGTTACGCGCGGATCGGCGACGATGACCGTGCCGCTGCGTCGCGCCTCCAATCGCTGGCAGAGAATGGGGTGATTCTCCGCGATGTTGGCGCCAATCAAAAACAGCACCTCGGCCTGTTCCAAATCGTCATAGCAACCCGGCGGTCCATCGCTGCCAAAGCTGCGCTTGTATCCGGCCACCGCTGTGGACATGCACAGCGTGGTGTTGCCGTCGTAATTGCGCGTGCCCAGGCCAAGCTGCACCAGCTTGCCCCGCGTGTAGAACTCCTCGGTGACCATCTGCCCGGTGCTGAGGACGCCGACCGATTGCGAACCATATTTTTTCTGCACATCGCGCAGACGCGCGGCCATGGTTTGCATCGCCGCATCCCAAGTCACGCGTTGCAGCTTGCCATGTTTGCGCAGCAGTGGATGTAGTGCGCGGCCCTCTGCGGCGATGGTGTGATGCTCGGAGAGTCCCTTGGGGCACAGCTTGCCGCGATTGACGGGATGGTCTTCATCTCCACGCACGGCAACAGCGCGATTGCCGCGCACGCCAATCTGCATGCCGCAGCCGACCGAGCAGTAGCCGCAGGTGGTGCGCACCCAGCGCTCGGCCACTCTTTGCGTTGAGGTGTAGCCTGCCTCTTCGTCGGAGGCGTAGGCGTATTTCTCTTTGAGAATGTCCAATCCAAGCGTGCGCGCAATTCTCATGCGGCCTCCGTGTGGCCCAGATAAGCGGCAGCAATGTTTTTAGGCACGACGCTGACGAAGAAGAGATAGCGCCCGATCGTCTCGGCTGCGCAGGCCAGCAGCAGTGCGGTCAGATTCAGCGCCCAACCGCTGGCCCAGTCGTGTGCCAGGATCGGCAGCAGCGCTCCACCCAGCAGACCGAGCGCAATGCGCACGATCAGCAGCGAAGACAGCCGCGTGCAGAGCAGCGAGGCCGTGGCTTTTTTCTCCCAGACCTGCGACTGTGTGAGGCGCAGGATGCGCAGCACCAACACCAGCAGCAACGTGCAACCAGCAGCCACGCACATGGCGCGCAGTGGCCACAGCCGCGTGCTGCCGGGCAAGGCCAGCAAAAAGAGCGGCCCCAGCAACAGCGAGGAGAAGAAGAACTCCGCTGTAGTGTTGCGGCTGTTCCAGGCTGGACGAGCAGGCACGCGGTAGAGCTTGGAACTGGCGTAGACGCCGCTGGCTCCAGCCAGCGCCGTGCACGCGCCCAGCAGAGCCGCGCCGGGCAACTGTTGCCACAGGCTCAGCGCATACGCACAGGCGATGCCGGCAAACAGGGTGAACAGCAATACCTCCCGGCTCAGCCAGGATCGCCGCCACATTTTCAGAGCGCGGTACGCGTGAATGGGCCGCCCCAAATGCAGTGTGGATGCGCCGAGTGCGATGATGCCCACTCCCAGCGCCAGCAGCGCCGGAAAGCGTACCGCACGCGCACCCAGCGCGAGCGACGCCAGCCAGAGCGCGCCCAACGCACCCACGGAGAGCTGCGTCAGCACGGTCATCACAATCAGCGGCCAGTGTGGATGCTCCAGTCGCAGGCGGAAGGCATTCACCTTGTCTGTGTCTTGCGGCAACGTGGCTGGCAGCGTGAGTCGCGTGGTGGAAAGGCTGTCATCAGCCGAGGGCATGCCCGGAGCATTGGCTCCGTGCTTGTACTCTTCACGCCATTGCGCGATGTTGACGATCTCGATGGTGATTGCGCCTTCGGGGCAGGCATTCACGCAGGCCGGTTCGCGGCCTTCGTTCAGACGACCATGGCACATGTCGCACTGGCCGACCACGCCGCGCTCCGGGTTAAACTGCGGCACGCCATAGGAACAATTCCACGTGCAGTATTGGCAGCCGATGCAGGCATCGGCGCTGTGCAGCACCAGCCCGGTCGCCCCATCTTTGCGGTAGGCATCCACCGGGCAGCCTTCGAGGCAGGTCGGTTCCACGCAGTGATTGCAGCCCATGGAAAGATAGCTGCGCAATGTGTTGGGGTATGTGCCGCCTTCAATCTCGCCCACTCTGCGCCAGTGCAAGTCGGGCGGATTGCCATTCTGCTCATTGCAGGCCACCACGCAACACTGACAGCCGATGCATTTCGTCATGTCGAAGTGAAAACGATACTGCTCTCCCGGTCCGGGTGCCCGCGCAGGAATGCGCGCGCTGAATTCCGCTGCGTGCAGTGTGTCGGTGCCATCCAAAATACCAGTGCTCGTGCCGAAGCCGCAGACGGTCGCACCCACGC
>DAHUZD010000321.1 GCA_027306745.1 Acidobacteriaceae bacterium | reverse complement strand
GGACGAAGCGCAGAAGCTGATCCAACATGCCGTGCAGCTGGATCCTCAGAATGGCGCATACCTGGATTCGCTGGGCTGGGCCGACTTGAAGCTGGGCCAGTACGCCTTGGCAGAAGAGAATTTGGAAAAGGCCATTGAACGCATGCCCGATGACCCCACGGTGCACGACCACATGGGAGAACTCTATGCGCGCACGGGACGGCTGCGTCAGGCGATCGCGCAGTGGGAGCGCTCGCTGGCCGAGTATGCGCACTCTGCACCTGGCGACGCTGAGCCCGGAGAGGCCGGCCAAGTGGAAAAGAAGCTGGAGAGCGCACGAGTGCGCCTGTCCAAGCTTTCCAAAGTGGACGCAAACAGCCATGCACCTGCGCACAAATAACCGCAACATTGTCTGGGCATGACGGAACATTCACTCGCATTCTGCGCGGTCTCCGGTGCAGCCAGCGATCCGCTGGCCCAGCGCGCACACGCGGAACCTGCGCACGCCTACCGCTCTGCTTTCCAGCGCGACCGAGGGCGCGTGGTGCATGCACGGGCCTTTCGCCGTCTGGCCGGCAAAACCCAGGTCTTCACGCATCGCTACTCCGACCACTTCCGCAGCCGCTTGACGCACACCATTGAGGTCGCGCAGATTGCGCGCACCGTGGCAGCAGCGCTCCACCTGAATGAAGACCTGACGGAAACACTCGCCTTGGCGCATGACATCGGGCATCCACCCTTTGGCCATGCAGGCGAACAGTCCCTTGACGCAGCCCTGCAGCAACACGGCCTGCGGTTTGACCACAATCTGCACGCGTTGCGCATTGTCGAGCATTTTGAGCTGCGCTATGCAGCCTTTCGCGGCTTAAACCTGACGCTGGCCATGCGCGAGGGCATTGTGAAACACTCGCGCGATTACAGCGCCGCGCAGCATCCTGAACTGGCCGCATATTTTCTTGACGAGCGCCCGCCTCTGGAAGCGCAGCTCATCGACCTGGCCGATGAGATCGCCTACCTGACCGCAGATATTGACGATGGCATCGAAGCAGAGATTCTGAGCCTGAGTGATGTGCGAGCACAGGTACCGCTCTTCTCCAGCTTCTTCGATCAGCTAGCCCGGCGGCACGCCGGTACACCAGAAAAATTGCTGCTGCATGAGTCCATCAAGCGAATGCTGGACGCGCTGGCCGGGGATTTCATCGCCACCACGCATGCCAACACGTTGGCCGCAGGCGTGCGCAGCTTGCAGGATGTGCGCCGCTGTCCGCAGCGCCTGGCTGCATTTTCCCCGCAGATGGAGGCGGCTCGCCTTCAGGCCAAGCAATATCTTTTCCGCAATCTTTACGAGTCCCCGGAGATGCAGCGCGACCACGAACAGGCTCGCACCATCATCGGCGGACTCTTCACGCATTGGATGCAACGGCCTGAGCTCTTACCCGCCGGCCACGCTGCGCTTGTGGCGGAAGAAGGCGCGCCGCGCGTTATCGCCGACTATATTGCCGGCATGACGGACGCCTTTTGCGTCACGCAATGGAAAACAATTTCCCGCTAAATTTTCCAATCCTTCGCCTTAAAATTCACCGGCTATTCGCGCACGCTTCAAGGGAATTTCTCTCAACCGGAACTAGAGTTGGGGCACGCTGCGCAGATGTGCATCTCGGCATCCGCCCGGCGCAAGCCCTCCGGGAGGATATCCCCATGTTGTGGAATCGTTTCTGCTCGAAGAGCAACGCGGCGTTGTTGTCCGCGCTGTTGATGCTTGCGGCCCACGCCGTGCCCGCAAGCGCACAGGATCACCGGGATCATGATGATACCGATGACCGCACCCGCACTCCGATCAAGCATGTCATCTTCATCATCGGTGAGAACCGCAGCTTTGACCACGTCTTTGCCACCTACGCACCCAAGCATGGGCAAAAGGTGGACAACCTGCTTTCCAAGGGCATCATCAACGCCGATGGAACGCCCGGGCCGAATTATGCGCTGGCCACGCAGTTCTCCGCAGTGGACGCGGCCAGCTATGGCTACACCGCCAGCCCGATGAGCAAATCCGTCTATCCCCTGCTGCCCACGCCTCTGGCGGGTGGACCCACCACTCCGCTCTTCTCCACTGTGGCAGCGGCCCAGGCTGCGGAGACCGGGCTGCCAGCTTCGTATTACCAGTACCTCACCACGGGCGGAACCGGGCTGAAGCATGGAGCGCCGGATACGCGCATTCTCAATGGCAACGATCTGCCCCCGGGGCCGTTTCAACTGACTCCGGGCATTCCCTATGACGCCTACGCCGCCAGCCCGGTGCACCGCTTTTATCAGATGTGGCAGCAGGCCGATTGCAACATGGCCTACGCGACGCAGTGGAACCCCAGCGGCTGCAAGGCCGATCTCTTTCCCTGGGTGGAGACCACCATCGGCGCAGGCTCCAACGGCAAGCCGCTGCCATCACCCTTTACCGAAGAGACCACGGGAGAAGGCTCGGCATCGATGGGCTTTTACAACGTGCAGCAGGGCGATGCTCCGTACCTGAAGTCCTTGGCGGACCAGTATGCGATGAGCGACAACTACCACCAGGCCGTGATGGGCGGCACGGGCGCCAACCACATTATGCTGGGCACCGGCGATGCTCTTTGGTATAGCGACGGCAATGGCAACGCCATCGCTCCGCCGCACAATCAGATGGTCGCCGCCGGCTCTCCGAACGCGGGCATTGTGGATGAGGTCGAAAATCCCAACGCTGCGCAGGCCAGCAACAACTGGTACTCCGAGGATGGCTACGGCGGTGGCTCCTATGGATCGCCCTCCTATGGCGGTGGCAGCTACAGCAATTGTTCGGATCCGAATGCGCCGGGTGCCAGTGCTGTGCTCAACTATCTCGGCTCCCTGCCCAACAAGGTGAATCCGCGCTGCGATGCCAACCACTACTACCTGCTGAACAACTACAACCCCGGCTACTTTGGCAACGGAGCCAACGCCGCCACGGACTTCAGCAAGAACAATACTGTCTTCACGATTCCACCTTCAACCGTACGCAATATCGGCGATGCTCTGCTGGCCAAAAATATCTCGTGGAAGTACTACGGAGACCAGTGGAACATTTACAAAAATGATCCGTACTATCTCAATCCAGCCAATGCCTACTGCAACATCTGTAACTTCTTTCAGTACTCCACGTCGATCATGACCAACGCGGCTGTGCGCAATGCTCATCTGCAGGACACGGTCGACCTGTATGCAGACCTGCAACGCGGCACGCTGCCCGCCGTCTCTTTCGTCAAACCCAGCGGCTATGTCGATGGACACCCCTCCTCGTCCAAACTGGATCTGTTCGAGGGCTTCGTGAAAAAGATCGTCGATGGCGTGCAGGCGAATCCGGAGTTGTGGAAGGATACGGCGATCTTCATCACGGTGGATGAAGGCGGCGGTTACTACGACTCCGGCTACATTCAGCCGGTGGATTTCTTCGGCGACGGCACGCGCATTCCGATGATTGTGGTCTCGCGCTTTACCCAGCCGGGACGCATCTCCCACCAGTACAACGACCACGTTTCGATTCTGAAGTTCATCGAAGCCAACTGGGGGCTGGATCCTTTGACCCAGCGCAGCCGCGACAACCTGCCCAACCCACGGCAGGATGGCACCAACCCATACGTGCCCACCAACGGCCCGGCCATTGGCGACCTGATGGACCTGTTCAGCTTTGACCGTGACCATGACCGCCGCGACGACCACGA
>DAHUZD010000315.1 GCA_027306745.1 Acidobacteriaceae bacterium | reverse complement strand
GAAAGAAGAAGACCACCAACACCACCAGCAGCACGGAGATCACCAGCGTCCACTCAACATCATTCACCGCTGCGCGAATGGTCAGCGTTCGATCCATCACCGTGCTGAGATGGATGCTGGGCGGTATGCTGGCGGCCAGTTGCGGCATCGCGGCCTTAATCGCGTCCACCGTGCGGATGATGTTGGCCCCGGGAGCCTTGAAGACGACAACGAGAATCGCTGGTTTGCCGTTGGCCAGCCCGGAGGTGTGCACATCTTCCACCGAGTCGATGACGTCGCCAATGTCGCGCAGGCGCACAGGGTCACCCGTGGCTGCGTTGTAGGAGATGATGAGCGGCTGGTAGGCGGCAGCGCCGAAGATCTGATCCGTGTCGCCAACGAACATCTGCTGCTGCGCATTTTTCAGCGAGCCTTTGGGCATGTTCACGTTGACGGTGCCCAGAGCCGTGCGCACAGCCTCCAACCCAATGCCATAGCTGCTGAGCGTGGTTGGATTGGCCTCAATGCGCACCGCCGGATTGGAGCTGCCGCCCACGTAAACCTGGCCAACGCCATCCAGCTGCGAAAGTTTCTGCGCCAGAATCGAGTTGGCGTAGTCGTAGATGCGCGGCTTGGTCAGCACATCGCTGCTCATGGCCAGGATGAAGATGGGCGCATCCGCCGGGTTGTACTTGCGATAGGTCGGATTGCCGGGCAGGTTGCTGGGCAACTGGCCCCGCGCGGCGTTGATGGCTGCCTGCACGTCGCGTGCTGCGGCGTCGATGTTGCGGTTCAGGTCAAATTGCAGCGTGATGGAACTGCCGCCCAGCGTGCTGACGCTGGTCATTTGCGTCACGCCAGCGATGCGGCCAAACTCCCGCTCCAGCGGCGTGGCCACGGCACTGGCCATCACCTCTGGGCTGGCCCCGGGCAGTGACGCGCCGACGCCGATGGTGGGAAACTCCACCTCTGGCATCGGGGCAACCGGCAGCAGATAGTAGGCCAGGACACCGGAGAGCATCAGGGCCAGCGTCAGCAGCGAAGTGCCAACCGGTCTGCGGATAAAGGGCGCGGAGAGATGCATGCGGCTACTCCACGGCGAGCGGCTGCGCGCTGGCCAGCGCGTGCGGCTGCTGCTTTTTGAAGCGCTGCGCCAGCCCGTCAAAGAACAGGTAGACGACCGGCGTGGTGTAGAGCGTCAAAATCTGCGAGAAGATGAGGCCGCCGACAATGGTGATGCCCAGCGGTCGGCGCAGCTCGGAGCCAGTGCCGGTTCCCAGCGCCAGCGGCAAGCCGCCCAGCAGCGCGGCCATGGTCGTCATCATGATGGGGCGGAAGCGCAACAGGCAGGCCTGATAGATGGACTCCTCCGGAGTGTGGCCTTCGGTGCGCTCGGCCTCCAACGCAAAGTCGATCATCATAATCGCATTCTTCGTCACGATGCCTCTCAGCAAGATGATGCCAATCAGGCCGATCACATCCAAATCCATGTGAAAGAGTTCGAGCGCAAGCAGAGCGCCAACACCGGCCGAGGGCAGCGTGGAGAGAATCGTCAGCGGATGAATATAGCTCTCATACAGCACGCCCAGCACGATGTAGACCGTGACGATGGCCGCCAGAATCAAGAGCGGCTCATTCGAGAGCGAGGCCAAGAAGGAGGCCGCCGTGCCCTGAAAGGCTCCGTCGATCGAGGCGGGCATGTGCAGGCTGGCCTTCACTTGGTTTATGGCCTCCACCGCCTGACCGAGCGATGCGCCCGGCGCAAGATTGAAGGAGAGCGTGACCACCGGGAACTGCCCCTGATGATTGATGGCCAGCGAGGTGCGGCGCTGCTCGTAATGCGTAAATTCACTCAGAGGAACCTGCAAGCCGCTGGCAGACTTTACGTATAGATGGCTCAGGTCGGTCGGATTCTTTTGATACTCTGGCGCAACTTCCAGCACGACGTGATATTGGTTCAACTGCGTGAAGATCGTCGAGACCAGCCGCTGACCGAAAGCATCGTAGAGCGTGTTGTCGATGTCCTGCGGGTCGATGCCGAGGCGCGAAGCCGTATCGCGGTCAATCACCAGCATGGCTTCCAGACCGTCATTTTGCTGGTCGGTGGCCACGTCGCGCAACTGCGGCAGGGTTTGCAATTGGCTCACAAAGCGCGGCGCCCAATCGGCCAGCTCCGTTGCGTTGGCGTCTTCGAGCGTGTATTGGTATTGCGTGCGGCTCACGCGGTCTTCCACCGTCAGGTCTTGCAGCGGCTGCAAGAAGAGCTGGATGCCCGGCACGGCGTTCACCTGCGGCTGCAAGCGGCGGATGATTTCCAGCGCCGTCGATTTGCGCTGGTCACGCGGCTTCAGGTTGATCTGAATGCGCCCACTATTCAACTCCATGTTGGTGCCGTCCACACCAATAAAGGAAGACAGGCTCTCCACATCGGGGTCTTGCAATACGACGCGGGCCCGCGCGCGCTGGCGTTCCGCCATGGCGGCAAAGGATATGGCCTGTGGGGCTTCTGAAATGCCCAGAATGACGCCGGTATCCTGCGGTGGAAAGAACCCTTTGGGCACGTAAACATACATCACCAGCGTAAGCACCAGCGTGGCCAGCGTGACCAGCAGCGTGGCTGTGCGATGACGCAGCACCCATTGCAGTGATTTGCCATACTGCGCGATCACCCAGGTGTAGAAGCGCTCCGTGGTGTGGTAGAAGCGGCTCTGCTCATGCTCCGGCTTGTGGCGCAGCAGGCGCGAGCACATCATTGGCGTCAGCGTCAGCGAGATGAAGGCCGAAACCAGAATCGTCACCGCCAGCGTGACGGCAAATTCCCGAAAGAGTCGGCCCACCACATCGCCCATAAAGAGCAGCGGGATCAGCACAGCGATCAGCGAGATGGTCAGCGAGACGATGGTGAAGCCAATCTGCGATGCGCCTTTCAACGCCGCCTGCATGGGCGTTTCGCCTGCTTCTAAAAATCGCGCGATGTTTTCAATCATCACGATGGCGTCATCCACCACAAATCCGGTGGAGATGGTCAGCGCCATCAGCGAAAGATTGTCCAGCGTGTAGCCCAGCAGATACATCACGCAAAAAGTGCCGACGATGGACAGCGGCACGGCCACACTGGGAATCACCGTCGCAGCCAGATTGCGCAAGAACAGAAAAATCACCATCACCACCAGCGCGATGGTGAGCATCATTTCAAATTGCACGTCGTGGACGGAGGCGCGAATGGTCTCGGTACGGTCGGTGAGAACGACCAGTTGCACACTGGTGGGCAGGCTGGCCTGCAACTGCGGCAGCACCTTGCGAATGCGATCCACCACCGTGATGATGTTGGCCCCCGGCTGGCGCTGCACATTCAAAATCACGGCAGGCGCGTCATTCATCCACGCCGATTCTTCAGAGTTCTCCGCGCCGTTGATGGCCGCAGCCACATCCGACAGTCGCACGGGCGAGCCGTTGCGATAGGCAATGACGACCGGCTCATACTGCTGCGCCGATGTGAGCTGATCATTGTCGTTGATGGTGAAGGATTGCAGGCGTCCGTTCAGGTTGCCCTTGGCCTGGTTGACGTTGGTCGCAGCCAGCGCAGTGCGCAGGTCTTCCAGGCTCAAGCCATAGGAGGCCAGCGCCATCGGGTTGGCCTGCACGCGCACGGCGGGCTTTTCTCCGCCCGCAATCGAGACCAGTCCCACGCCGGAGAGCTGGGAAATCTTCTGCGCCAGCATGGTGTCGGCCAGGTCTTCGACCGTACTCAGCGGCAGAGTTTTTGAGGTGAGCGCCAGCGTGAGAATGGGGAAGTCGGCTGGATTCACCTTGCTGTAGATCGGCGGATTGGGCAGGTCCGCGGGCAGGTAGGTTCCTGCGCCGTTGATGGCCGCCTGCACCTCCTGCTCGGCCACATCGATATTCTCTTTCAGGTCAAATTGCAGCGTGATGACCGATCCGGTGAAGGAGCTGATCGAGGTCATCTGATTCAGCCCGGGCATCTCGCCGAACTGACGCTCCAGCGGTGCGGTCACGGAGCTGGCCATCACCTGCGGGCTGGCACCCGGATAGAAGGTGGTGACCTGAATCGTGGGGTAATCAACTTCTGGCAGCGCCGAGACCGGCAACTGCGTGTAGGCGATGAGGCCCGCCAGCAGAATGGCGGCCATCAGCAGCGATGTAGCGACAGGCCGCTCGATGAAAATGCGCGATGGACTCACAGCGTTGTTCCCTGCGCCTTCATTTTGTAGGCATCGGCATCGCTGGCGATGCTGACCACAACCTTGCTGCCGTTGCGCAGCTTCTCTGCGCCATCAATGACCACCTTGTCGCCGGGCGCGACGCCCTTGTCCACCACCAGCATGGAGCCTTCCGTCAGCGCCACATGCACCGTCTGCATTTTGGCTGTATTGTCCGGCTGCACGGTAAAGACGAAATCTCCATCGGGGCCATGTTGCAAGGCCGCTGCCGGTATCACCGTTGCGTGCGGCAACTGGTTGATGACCAAACGCACGTTGACAAACTGATCCGGAAACAGACTCTCATTTTCATTCGGAAAGATGGCTTTGAACTTGGCCGTGCCCGTCGTTGGATCAATCTCGTTGTCCACAGTGAGCAGCTTGCCTGTGGCCAAATGCTGCTGTGAAGAGCGGTCATACGCATCGACCATCAACCCTTCACGGCTGCGCATTCGGGGCAACACCTTGGGCAGATCATCCTCCGGCAGGGTGAAATCCACGGCGATGGGCCGCATCTGCGTGATGATGAGCATTCCTGTGGTTGCCGTCGATTGCACGATGTTGCCGGGATCGACCAACCGCAGACCCACGCGGCCATCAATCGGGGAACGGATATAGCAGTAGTCCAGATTGACCTGCGCGGTGGCAATGGCGGCCTTGTCGGTCTCGACGGTGCCCACATACTGGCCATAGAGCGCCTGCTCCGCATCCAACTGCTCTTTGGAGTACACACCCTCCTGGTACAGGCTCTGATAGCGGGTCAGCTCGACCTTGTAGTCATCGAGAAGCGCCTGATCGCGCACGAGCTGGCCTTTGGCCTGGTCCAGCGCAGCCTTGTACGGAGCTGGGTCAATGACGATCAGCAGATCGCCCTTGTGCACCTCCTGGCCCTCACGGAAGTTGACCTGCAAAATCTGTCCGGTCACGCGAGAGCTGATCGTATCGGTATAGTAGGCGGTCACCGTGCCCAGGCCATTCAGATAGACGGGCACGTCGCGCGAAACCACCGCGGCGGCCTGCACGGGCACCTTCATGTACGCGGCCATGCGCGTGGCCATCGCGGCGGCCTGCTTTTCCTTTTCACTGCGTGCGGTGGCGATGCGCCAAATGGCTCCGGCCACGGCGGCGGCAATCAGGAAAAAGACGAGCGCCCGCACCCAGCCATGCGGCTTGGGCTCACTCTCCCAGGGGTTACGGCTGCCGACTGTAGAATCCGAGGGGTTTTCGTGAGCGCGTGGGGTCGGGGTCTCTATGCTGGGCATGGCAGTTGCTTGATCTCATTCTGGTGCGGATTTTTTGTGCTGGCCGGTTCACCGGAGTCGGGGCGCACACGGCACCCTTCCAGAAGACGCACCACGGCGCGGAAAAGTTTCCTGCCGGTCCATGCGCCGCTGGCCTTAGCCAGCCGTGGGCCTGCCCCCAGTATAGAAACGGAAACACGGCTTGCGGAAAGTATTTACAGCCCCGCCGAAAGGCCCTCGCCGCAAATCGGGAATCGGCACCGGCATCGATCCTCGCGACAGGCCTGTTGTAGCATAAGACAGCCCGCGCACAGATCCTTTGCATGCTGCGTGGCAGACCATTCCACTTTTTGTTTGACGCCATAGGAGCCAGTACCGATGGACGCAGTGCGCCATTCCCCCGCTTCCGCCGCCGAAGCTGCAACGCGCCGCGAATCTGCAGTGCCTGCGCTGTGCGTGGACCTGGATGGCACGCTGGTGAAAAGCGATACGCTCTCTGACTCCATCTGCATTCTGGCGCATCAAGCGCCGTGGCGGCTGGCGCAACTTCCTTTCTGGCTGCTGCAGGGCCGCGCGCACTTCAAAGCAAAGTTAGCCGCACTGGCCCTGCCCGACCCGGCCCATCTGCCCTACAACGCGGAGTTGATGGTCTACCTACGCCAACAGGCCGCCACCGGACGCACGCTGGTGCTGGCCACGGGAGCTGATCAGCACTTAGCCGAGCGCGTGGCGCAGCACGTAGGCTTCTTCCACTCTGTGCTGGCCAGCGATGGCGCAACCAACCTGACGGGCAAGAAGAAATTACGCCTGCTGGAGGAGCGTTTTGGCCCCGGCGGCTTCGACTACATCGGCAACAGCCACGCTGACGTTCCCCTGTTGCGCGCCGCCGCCTCGGCGCACTTGGCCAACCCTGCGCGCGGATTGCGCCGACGCGTGCAGGTTCTGCACGGCCAGACAAGCCCAGCCGCAACCCAGCCGCAGATTTTTCTGGATCGCGCGCCCCGCGGCCGCACGCTGCTGCGCACCCTGCGCGTGCATCAGTGGGCAAAAAATGCACTGCTCTTCCTACCGCTGCTTCTGGCGCACAAACTGCGCGGCCCAGCCTTCTTGGTGGAATTGCTGGCCTTTCTCTGCTTCTGCGGCGTGGCCTCAGCCACCTACATTTTGAACGACCTGCTGGACATTGAAGCCGACCGCCAGCACCCGCGCAAACGCACGCGCCCCTTCGCCTCAGGTGACTTGCGCATACCCGCCGGAGCCGCCCTAAGCCTTGCGCTGGCCGCTGGGGCCGTGGCTCTTTCCCTGCACGCCTTGCCAGTGGCCTTCACGCTTTGGCTGGGGATTTATGCGACCAGCACGCTGGCCTACTCGCTGCGGCTCAAGCGCCGCGTACTCATCGACGTGTTGCTGCTCTCGGCGCTGTACACTCTGCGCATTCTTGCCGGAGCCGCCGCCGTACGTGTGCCCGTTTCGCCGTGGATGGCCGCCTTTTCCATCTTCTTCTTCTTCAGCCTGGCGCTGGTCAAGCGCTTCAGCGAACTGGAAAACCTGCGCCTGCGCGGAGCCATCCCCGCCAACGGCCGCGGTTACCGCGTGCAGGATTTGGAGCAGTTGCGCAGCTTTGGCACCGCCAGCGCCTACGCCTCGATCCTGATCTTCGCGCTCTACATCAACAATCCTGAGGTGGGGCAGTTGTACCGGCATCCGCATCGGCTCTGGCTGATGACGCCCGTGCTGCTCTGGTGGCTGAGCCGCATCTGGCTGAAGGCCTCGCGCGCGGAACTGGAAGAGGATCCGGTGGTTTTTGCTCTGACCGATCGCGCCAGCCTGCTGGCTGGGCTGATGATGGCCGCCATTGCCGTCTTCGCCGCAAAGTAGGTACGCACCGCGTGCCCCCGACCCGCGCATGGAATATCCTAAGACTATGTATATCTCCGTAGCCGATCTGGAGCGCGCTCCACTTCCTGTCGACCCGCCCATTGCGCCGGGCCAGATTGATTTTGGCATCGAGCTGCACGCACTGCTTTCTCTGCGCACCTCCGGCCTGGCCGAGGTGCTACACGAGCATCGCGGCCCCGGGCAGGTCGTCGCGGACATTCGCCTGCGCGCCAGCTATCAGGCCCAGGTGGAAGTGCTCTGCGCCCGCTGTCTAGAGCCGGTGCGCGTCGCGCTCGACCAGAGTTTTGACCTGCTGTTTCGCCCCATTGGCGTCGACGCGACTGGGGACGAGCGCTCCATCTCGCCTTCGGAGACCGAAATCGGATACTATGAGAAGGACGGCCTGCTGCTGGAGGACGTGCTGCGCGAACAGGTACTTCTGTCGCTGCCAGCCCGGACTCTCTGCGTGGAGTCCTGCAAGGGGCTTTGCGCGCACTGCGGCTGCAACCGGAACACGGAGGCCTGCGGCTGCGAAGCATTGCCTGCCGATCCGCGCTGGTCTGCGCTGCGTGCAGTGCAAGGGCCAATGCGCAGCCAGGACAAACTGTAGCGTTTCCGCGCCGTACAAGTTTTCAGAAGAAAAGGAATTTGCCATGCCGAATCCAAAGCGCCGCCACTCCAAGGCGCGCACCGCAAAACGCCGCGCACACGATGCGCTGACTGCCACCGGTTCCGTTGAATGCCCCAGTTGCCATGAGCGCAAGCTGCCCCACCGCGCCTGCCCCAAATGCGGCACCTACAAAGGCCGCGCTGTCCTGGATGTGAAGGAACCCAGCTAACCCGCCCGTGTCCATGCGGATCGATATCGCGCTCGACGCCATGGGATCCGACAAATCTCCTGAGCCGGAGATTCGCGGAGCCGTATTGGCGGCACGCCACCTGCCGGTGCAGGTGCATCTGATTGGCCCGGAGACACGCCTGCGCAAGATGCTGGCCCAGCACATGCGCAGCACCAACCACCGCCATCTGCCCATCAAGATCGTCCACGCCAGTGAGTGGATTTCCATGGAAGATAAAGCGGCGGCGGCCGTGCGTTCCAAGCGCGACTCCACCATGCGCGTGGGCCTGAAGATGGTGCGCGAGGGCCGCGTGGCTGGCTTTGTTACCGCCGGCAACACCGGTGCAGCCATGGCCACGGCCAAAATGGTGCTGGGCACGCTGCCCGGCGTTGACCGCCCCGCCCTGGCCGCCGTGCTGCCCACCGTGGCAGGCCGTCCGTCAGTTCTGCTGGATGTGGGCGCGAACGTCGATTGCAAAGCACAGCATCTGGTGCAATTCGCCATGATGGGGTCGATGTACGCCAGCCATGTGCTTAAAATTGAGCAACCCCGCGTCGGCCTGCTCTCCATTGGCGAGGAAGAAACCAAGGGCAACGATCTGACGCGCGAGACCTTTCCGCTGCTTCGCCAGCAGCCGCTGAACTTTATCGGCAACGTCGAAGGCCGCGACATCTACAACGGCAGCGCGGACGTGATCGTCTGCGACGGCTTCGTTGGCAATGTGGCGCTGAAAACATCCGAAGGCATTGTGAAGCTGGTGCGCGAATCCCTGCGCGAATCCCTCGGCGCCACACTCAGCTCCCAGGTCGGCGCGCTGCTGGCGCGCAAGGCATTTCTCAATTTCAAAAAGCGCCTGGACTACTCCGAATACGGCGGCGCGCCCCTGCTGGGCCTGCGCGGGGTTTGCATCGTCGGCCACGGTTCGTCCAATGACCGCGCGATTCTGAACGGCATCCGCGTGGCCGCAGAGTTTGCCCAGACCGGACTGAACGCCCATTTGGAGCATGAATTCACACTGCATCCGCCGGCTCCGGCGACGCATACCGGCCTGCCCGTGCAATAAGCCCGCACACGATCATGAACAAAAAAATCGCATTCCTCTTTCCCGGTCAAGGCTCGCAATCCGTGGGCATGGGCCGCGACCTTTACGACAACTTCCCCACGGCGCGCAAGGTTTTTGATGAGGCCGATGCCGCGCTCAGTGCACCCATCTCCAAGCTCTGCTTCGATGGCCCGGAAGATCAACTGAAGCTGACCGAGAACACGCAGCCCGCGATTCTAACCGTCAGCTTTGCCGCCGCCGTGCTCCTCCACGAACGGGGCATCGATGCTCACTACACAGCCGGACATTCTCTTGGCGAATACTCCGCGCACGCCGTGGCCGGAACCCTCAGTTTTACCGATGCGGTGCGTACAGTTCGCAATCGTGGCCGATACATGCAGCAGGCCGTTCCCGCCGGACAAGGCGCAATGGCCGCCATTCTTGGCCTGCCCGCGCCCGCCATCACGACCGCCTGCGCCGAAGCCGCCGCAGAAACCGCATCCGTCGTTGCACCCGCCAACTTCAACTCTCCCGATCAGACGGTCATCTCTGGCAGTGTTGCCGGCGTGGAGCGAGCCGCTGCCCTGTGCAAAGAACGCGGAGCCAAGCGTGCCGTTATGCTGCCGGTCAGCGCACCCTTCCACTGCGCGCTGATGCAGCCCGCGCAAGAGAGCCTCGCCGCGGATTTAGCCCAGATCGATTGCTTCCCGCCGCAGATTCCCGTCGTCGCCAATGTCGATGCGGCCTTTGTCGCCACGGGCGAGACCGCCCGCGATACGCTCACGCGCCAAGTGACAGGCGCGGTGCGCTGGGTGGAGTGCATGCAGCTGCTGATCGCCGAGGGCGTGACGCACTTTGTGGAAGTGGGGCCGGGCAAGGTGCTCTGCGGCCTGATGCGCCAGATCGACCGCAGCCAGATTTGCCTGAATGTGGAAGATGCCACCAGCCTGGAAAAAACCGTGGAGATCCTAAAAAGTTAAGCGCTACAGCGTCACCAACACATCTGCACCGGAGAGGGTCAAGGCGTAGGCTTCGGTCTTTGCTCCCGGCGGATCGGTGGCCACGCCGGTGGCCAAGTCGAAGGTCCACTGGTGCCATGGGCAGACAACTTTGCCGCCCTCAATGGTTCCCTCAGCCAGCGGCCCGCCGCGATGCGGGCAGACATTGTTGAGCGCCAGCGGCTTGCCGCCGATTCTGGCCACGCACACGGTGTGCTCCCCAACGGAAAATTCTTTGGCCTGGCCCTCGACGGGCAACTCAGCCACAGCGCACAGACGAACCGGCTCGCTCATCAATACATCCTCACATGCGGAACAGAATGGCTCGGCGTATCTGCAATCCATCCCTGCGTCTCTGTCCTTACCTTGTCACTTCGAACGCAGGTTGCGCAAGCAACCAAGGCTAAGAATGACATCCATTTCATGTGGAGTCATTCTGAGGAGCGCTAGCGACGACGAATCCAGAGGAATTTGGCTGTGCAGATACAGCCTGCATCCTCTGGATTCTTCGCTCCCGTTGGTCGCCCAGTATGACTCGCTGCTTTCTTGAACATCTGTCATTCCGAACGAGTGGGCCTGTTCTGCTCGAAGCCGCGGGAATGA
>DAHUZD010000305.1 GCA_027306745.1 Acidobacteriaceae bacterium | reverse complement strand
TCCGCTCATGCGCAATTTGCAGGGCCAGCGCCCGGCAAGGATGACAGTCCGCCGCCGTTGCCCGCCACATCAACACCTGCGCAGACCGCTGCCGCCAGCACGCACGAGTTGCACCTGCACACCGGCGACTTGATTGAAGTGACCATCTACGGCGTTCATGACTACGACAGCAAGGTGCGCATCGACGCCAATGGCCGCGCCTATCTGCCGCTGGTCGGCCCCGTGCAACTCGACGGACTCACACTGCAACAGGCGCAGCTTAAGATTGGCGATACGCTTGACGCTGCGGGCATGATCCGCAATCCCGACGTCATCATCACGGTGCTGGACTCTACGCAGGATGTCATCACCGTCAGCGGCGAAGTCAATGGACCGAAAGCGATCCCTGCCTTCGGCTCCATGCACCTGCTCGATGCCATCACTGCCGCAGGCGGCTTGGCGCACACGGCCAGTCACACAATTTCCATTCTGCGTCCCGGCGCTCCGGAGCCGCTGTTGGTGCAGCTTGGGCCAGATTTGATGCAGGCCTCCGCGGAAAATATCCTCGTCTATCCCGGCGACCAGATCATCGTGCCCCGCACAGGCGTTATCTATGTGGTGGGCGCTGTGCGTGGGCAGGGATCCTTTCCACTGGCCAATGGAACGCCGATGACGCTGATGCAAGCCGTTGCCCTGGCTGGAGGCGTCAACTTTGAGGCCACGCGCAGCCAGACACGCATCATCCGCACCGTTGGCGCGAAGCGCGAGGAGATTCCCATCAACTTAAAGAAGGTGATGTTTGGCAAAGCACCGGATCCCGTGCTGCAAAACGACGACATTGTCTTCATCCCGCCGAACAGCTTCAAGGCCGGCCTGAAGGGCGGAGCCGCTGGCATCGCACTCGGCCTGCTGTATGCGATTCCGTTGCTGCCGTAGCTGAATGCAGCCAAACCCACTTGACCGACACACTCCATGCTGCGCGCCGCTTATCTGCTGAGTCACCCGATCCAATACCAGTCGCCGCTGTTGCGGCGGTTGGCGGCGCAGTCCACGGTGAATTTGACGGTGCTCTACGCCTCGGATTTTTCACTCCGCACATATAAGGACGAGGGCTTTGGCGTGCCGGTTGCTTGGGACGTACCGCTGCTGGAAGGCTATAGTGCAGAGTTTTTACCGCGCTGGCTGGATGGCCCGCCCATCCATTTTTTCCGTCCGCTATGCCGCGGCATCTTCTCGCGTCTGCGACGCGGCAACTTCGACGTGCTTTGGCTGCACGGCTACGCTTCCATCAACGCATTGCAAGCCATGCTTGCCGCCAAGCTGCTCGGCATACCCGTGTTGCTGCGCTCGGACTCCACGCTCATCGATCGCCCCCGCGGACGCCTCAAGCTGCTGCTGAAATCCGCCTTCTTCCGCCTGCTGCGCCCCTTCGTCTTTGGCGTGCTCAGCGTGGGGGAGCAGAACACAGCCTATTGGCGGCACTATCTCGGCTCCTGTGCGCGCATCTATCCCATGCCTTACGCCGTGGACAATGACTTCTTTGCGCAGCAGGCAGCTCTGGCCGCGCCGCAACGCGAGGCCTTGCGCGCTTCGCTTGGCGTGGAGCCGGGTCGCGCTGTCATTCTTTTCGCCGCCAAGCTGATTGCACGCAAGCGCTGCATCGATCTGGTGGAAGCCTATCTGCTCCACACCAAGAATCTTCTTGAATCCGCACGCCCCTATCTGCTGATCGCAGGTGATGGTGAGCAGCGAGCAGCGGTCGAAGCCCGCATCGCGCAGGCTGGAGCCGCGCGCGACATTCGCCTGCTCGGCTTCCGCAATCAAACGGAACTGCCGCCACTCTACGATCTCTGCGATGTGTTTGTGCTGCCCTCGGTGCATGAGCCGTGGGGCTTGGCCATCAATGAAGTGATGGCTGCGGGCCGCGCCGTCCTCGTCAGCGATCAAGTGGGCTGCCAGCCCGATCTCGTCACCGACGGCGACAATGGCCGCGTCGTTCCTGCTGGAGATATTGCCGCACTCGCCGCCGCGTTGCACAGCCTGCTGCACGACCCGCAAATCTGCCATGCCATAGGTGAGCG
>DAHUZD010000298.1 GCA_027306745.1 Acidobacteriaceae bacterium | reverse complement strand
AGAACGCAGACGAGTCGAATGGGAAGAATCCAAAGGGTGACGGCCGGGTCGATGCAGCGTGGATCGCCTGGATTCTCCGCTGCGCTCAGAATGACTCGTCGTAGAACGGGTGGTGTCCGTTACGTTAAGTCATTCAGAGCGGCGTGCGGGCGCGAGATGGGCGATACAAACACCTTGTCGTGCCAGGCGAGTGAGCCAGTCGCGCGTATAGCCAAGGGAAGAAATCCGCGTGGTCTTACTGGCTTGCAATCTCAAACAGGTTCAAGATCAAACGCAGGCCGCGACGAGCCATCCATGTAAAACGGGACAGAGGTGTGTTCATGGATAATCTTCCACGCATTCTCTTCGCGTGCAAAACAGAGCGTTTCGCGCATCCAGAAGCTGACGCGATGCTCGACACCCTTTTTATTCCCAGCCATGCGCATAGAGCCGTAGCCGAAGGCTGTGTCTCCGGCAACGGTGATCTCAACATCGCGCGCCACAATCTCAATGGGACCATCCCAGGTATCGAGCCATGCCTGCGTACCTGCAATGTCAATTCCACGATGAATGAGAGGCGGAGCAAGACTGAAGATGGCTGCATTACCTGAGTACGGCTTGGCCAGAGCGCGCACATCCTTGTCATAACGCGCTGTCACCATATTGTTGATCACGTCCAGAATCTCGGCTTTGTCGTTCAGCAGTGTGTCTGTTGTCGTTGCGGTGGACATAAAGGGTTTTCTCCTTGAACTTGAATTTTTCAACGCAAACGTAGGGAGTTTACGCTGCTGGAAACATAATTTCGGTGATGAGTTCGGCTTCTGGCGTAACCCTGGGATCGGTGACGTAGTGCTCGATGTTGAATCCATCACGGATGGGAATTTTTTTCTCGGCGATAATTTCAAAAGCACGGCCTGTGGCATCGGGTAGCTGTGAAAATGGCCCTGTGAGCGTAAAGAGGTGGTATTTTCCTCCTGGAACTTTTTCGTACCGAATGCCCTCTGGTAGATTTTTGGGTGCTGCTGCCAGCGACACTCCTGCCCGATAGATATGCACCTCGCAGTTGTAGAGGCTGAAGTATTTCTCGACCGTATTGCATGCTGAGATGGATGGGATGAGCTTGTGCATAGCTTGCCAGCATTCTGGTGCAGCGTTCTGGAAAGGCCCAGTTTTCTCGATGAATACATAATGCGTTTCGGGCCAGATCAACAGGTCAGGTACTTCTGTCAGCTTCATACAGTCTCCAATTTCTGAAGTTCCAATCGACTCATTCCCATTGCTCAAGCGCAGACGACATTAGTGCTTGGGCATAGGCGCCACAGGCGCAGGAGCAACCTCGGTTCCATCCGACCATTTACCCACCCAGACCATGAAGATCGTCACGCGTTCCTGCGGATCCTTGGCCGCCATAATTGGAGAACCCGCCAGATTGGCTCCCCAGCTTTTTGCCGCGTCGCCGGAAACAAAAAACATCAGATGCGGATGCCAGTTCCTGCCGCGGTCGTTTAAGTATTGCTGCTTCGACATCATGTAGCACATCGCTCCTGTCTCCAGCGCGGGCAGTTCTTTCTTGTCCAGAGCAGAAGCCGTCGCCGTGACAATCTTCTCTTTTGAGGCTCCCGCCAGCACGAATTTGGTTTTCATCAGATAGATGCGGGCAAAGGTTCTAGCAGCGGCCGGGTTGAAGCAAATGGGAGCACGGACTTTGGGATTCCAGAACTCTGGCTCGTCGGTGGCAGCGCCCCAAGATCGTTCCACAATACAAAGAAATCCATTCGCGCCCTTCACTGCGGTCGTGTATCCGGTTTGCCCCAGCACCATCACTTCGGCTTTGTCAGATATAGACGCTGGAGCCGCGCTGCGTGCCAGCGCGATTTCGATATTTCTGTCTGCGATCAAGTACTGGTCAAGTGGGGCCATGCTGGCATAGGACGCTGTGGCCCCCAGTGCTTGAACTGGACACGCCAAGCTGAGCAGGACAACCTGCACGAAGATTCCTAAAGTAAATATCTCGGTTAATTTTTTCCGCCGAAATTTCATCGCTACCATGGTCATGAGGGTTTCTCCTGGGTGCCGGATTGAGCGAACAGTAATTCCAGATATCGGCGCAGATGGTCGATGCTATCCACTGCCACCGCAGGGCCGTCCTTGGCTTTGGCCAGGATGAACGCGCCTTGGATGATGGCCTGCGTGTGCAGGGCCAGGCTCTTGGCCGTCCACTCTGCATGAATGTTGTATTGACGCATGGCTTCGGCAATATCTGCTTCGAGCGTGGCGGCGTGGTCGCTGATGCTTTTGTCGCAGGCCTGCCGAAGCAGAGGATGCGTGTCGTAGACCTCCTGCACCATCGTGCCGACCAGGCAGGTGAACTGCGGCAACTCTCCCAAGAGGAGTGCCTTGCGAAAATCGACATACGCCAACAGGCGACCCAGCGGATCAGAGACGGCATGGTACGGGGCGGCTTCAAACAGGCGACCCGTCATCACGCCCCAATACTCCGCCGCGGCCAGCGCCAGGTCTTCTTTGCTTTTGAAGTGATGAAAAAAACTGCCCTTGGTCAGTCCGGCCGCCTCGCAGATGTCTTCAATGCGGGTTGCAGTGTAGCCCTTGGCGCGGATGACATGCAGCGCTGCATCCAACAGCTTGGTCTTCGATTCGTGGCGCGTGTCGACCATGGCTTCAATACCTACTGGTTGGTATGTATACCTACCAGTAGGTATTGTGTCAAGAAAAATCTTCGCTACCCTGTTTTCATCAAGATAGAAGCCAACCCTACGCGGTGCCGTCTATCCTGGCATCTGCACTGGCGCGGCTTCTTGGCTGACGGGCTAGCTTTTTGCTTTTGGCGGCGGGTTCAGCCCTAGGAATTTCATGGCAAGCTGCAAATCTTTCCATGCTTCCGGCTTCTGGCGCGGATCGCGCAACAGGTAGGCCGGATGGTAGGTCACAATCAGCTTGGAGCCGCGACAATCGTGGATGCTGCCGCGCAGCGAAGCCAGGGAACTCTTGCCCGCCAGCAGATAGGTAGCCGCCGTTGCGCCCAGGGCGACCAGCATCCGCGGACGCACCACATCAATCTGACGAAAGAAAAAGGGCGTGCAGGTGGTGGCCTCGTCAAATTCGGGCACGCGGTTTCCCGGCGGCCTGCATTTGACAATGTTGGCAATGTAGACCTGCTCGCGGCGCAGGCCCATCGCTCCAATCATGTTGTTCAGCAACTGGCCGGCGCGGCCCACGAAGGGCAGGCCCTGCTCGTCCTCGTCTGCACCGGGGCCTTCGCCAACGAACATCAACTCCGCGCCAGGGTCACCGTCGCCAAAGACGATTTGGTTGCGCTGCTCACAGAGCGCGCAGCGTTTGCAATCGCCCATCTCTTCGCGGATGGCTGCCAGCGCGGCGGGGCGTTCTGCAAGGGCGAGCGCGGGTGCATCGCTCAGCGCAACGTTGGGCGGGTAAATCTGCGTGGCTTTGCGGGGCATCTCGTCGGCGGCTTCCTGTGCGGGTGGAGTGGGTGCTGTGGGTGCAAGTAGTGCTGGCGCTGCAAGGATTGGCTGCGTAGCCTGTGCCATCGCGGCAGACGCGGCCTGAGGTGCAGGCGCATCGAGCGTGAAGGGCGGATCGTTCTTGCCGCGATAAAAATCCGTCAAGCCCATCTCGCGGCAAAACTCCAACAGCGCGCGTACCTGTGCACGCGTTTCCGCATCGAGTGCCGCAAGGTTCAGCGAAGCAGGATGGAGCGGAGCCGTGGGTGGTGTGGAGGCCATGGACATTACCAGCGGTCAGCGGAGCCGTGGCTGGCTGGAGCCGCTCCCGCTTCCGAGAGGACGGTTTTGTTGCGCCGCAAGGCAAGCACTTCATCCAGAATCCGATCGGCCAGCTCGCGCTTGCTCATCTCTGGTAGATCGATGGCGCGCGACTCGGTGAGGAAGGTGACAGCGTTACGGTCCGACTCAAAACCAATGCCCGCGTGTGCCACGTCATTGACGATGATGGCATCCGCGCCCTTGCGCGCCAGCTTGCCGCGGCCATGCTCCAGCGGATTGTTTGTTTCGGCAGCGAAGCCAATGACCAGCGTGCCCGGCTTGCGGCGTTGCACGGCTTCGGCCAGAATGTCGCCGGTCGGTTCCATCTCCAGCGTGATAGGCCCCTCGCGTTTGATCTTTTGCTCCGCAGCCATGCGGGGGCGAAAGTCAGCCACAGCCGCCGCCTTGATGAGCAGTGTGGCCTGTGGCAGATGCTCCAGCACGGCAGCGCGCATCTGTTCAGCGGTAAGCACAGGTGTTATCTCGCATCCGGCGGGCGGCTGCAACTGTGTCGGCGCGCTGACGAGCCGAACCCGCGCTCCACGTTGCCGCGCTGCTTCGGCCAAGGCGTAGCCCATTTTGCCGCTGGAGCGGTTGCCCACATAGCGCACGGGGTCGAGCGGCTCGCGCGTTCCGCCCGCGGTGATCAGCACAGTCTCCTGCGCCATGTCTTGGCGGCGATGCAAGGTAGCCACCACAGCGCGAGCAATCGTCTCCACATCCGCCAAACGTCCGCTGCCCACCATGCCGCAGGCCAGCGCTCCGCTGTCCGGCGGAATCATCTGCACGCCGCGCGCGACGAGTGTGGCGATGTTGGCCTGCGTGGCGGGATGCTCCCACATCTGCACATTCATGGCTGGGGCGACTAGCACCGGCGCGGGCGTGGCCAGATACAGCGTGGTTAAAAAATCATTGGCCAGGCCGTGGGCCATGCGCGCCAGCAAATCTGCCGTGGCCGGTGCAATCACCAGTGCGTCGCAGGACTGAGCCTCGGCGATGTGTTCAATGGAGGCGTCTGGGCTGGGGTGGTCTGCGTCCTGCCACAGGCTGGTCAGCACGCGATGACCGGTGAGCGCGGCAAAGGTGAGCGGCTGCACAAACTGCTGCGCCGCCTCAGTCATCGTCACATGTACGTCGAGCGCCTGCTGTTGCAGCGCGCGCACCAGTTCCGCAGCCTTGTAAGCTGCGATGCCACCGGAGACGCCAACGATTACCTTCATGCCAGGCACGCCCTCTCTGCCCATGATTGTACGCGGCAGCGTGGTCGCTTGCTACGTGGGAGGTGCGCACAACGGCGTGCACCGAATCAACGATCAGTTGTGCAGAATCGGCGTGTAGCCTTCGGGAATCTCCAGCGTCTTTTTGGCGGCGTCTTCTGGAATCACGTAGTCCACTTTGCCGGCCCGCATTTCATCCTGGGCCACCTTGCAGGCTTTGGTGGAGCGGGAGCGCACCAGTGGACTGGCTCCCGACTGCAACTGCCGCGCGCGGCGCGCAGCCACATGCACGGTGCGGTACTTGTTTTCTTCGTGGGGCGGGTTCTGTTCCATACAACTGCCTCCTGATACGTAGATCGGCTCGAATATGGACTGGATGAGAGTGTACTGATACGTTACGACGGAAAACCGAAGGAAGCAAGCACAGGCCGCAGACGCGCGGCTACATTGGCCTGCTGGCAGCTTTCAGCGATGGCAATCCAATGCTGGAGTTCCGCATCACTCGCACTCGCCGCATCCACGCCGCGCTGGCGTGCGCGCTCGGCTTGGACGATCGAGATCAACTCCTCCACCGCCTGGTCGAGTGCGTCATTGATGACGATGTAGCGATATTCGCCGTAGCTGCCAATCTCGTCGCGCGCCTTGGCCAGCCGCCGCAGCACGGTCTCCTCGCTGACGCCGCCTTCGGCGCGACTGCGGTTGCGCAGGCGCATCTCCAAGATCTGCGGATTCGGCGGCAGAATAAAAACGCTGATCGCTTCTGGCATTCTTTGCCGCACCTGCTCTGCGCCTTGCACGTCAATGTCGAGTAGCACGTCAGAGCCGCGCGCCGCAGCCTCAGCAAGTGTGCTGCGAGGCGTGCCATAGCAGTTGCCGAAGACCTCGGCGTGTTCGAGGAAGGCATCCTCGGCCAGCATGGAGTCAAATCGTTCGCGGCTGGTGAAGTGGTACTCGCGGCCATCCTGCTCGGAGCCGCGCGGCGCGCGCGTCGTCCACGACACGGAAAACGACAGCCCATCGACCACCGAGCGCAACTGCCCGACCAGAGTCGATTTTCCCGATCCCGACGGTGCCGAAAGTATGAACAGCAATCCTGCCATGTGCAGGTGACTCCGAATGCAGCGGCATTCCTATTGAGGATACTGTTAGCTTACTCGATGTTTTGCACCTGTTCGCGTGCGCGTTCGATTTCGGTCTTCATGGCCAGGCCCAGCTCCGTAAGGCGCAGGGAGTTGCCGGCCGTGCCGCCGGTTTTTGACAGCAGCGTGTTGGCCTCGCGGTTCATCTCTTGCAGCAGAAAGTCGAGCTTTTTTCCGGTATCGCCGCCGGTGCGCAGCAGCCCCAGAAAATGCTGCACATGCGCGCGCAGGCGATCCATCTCCTCGGCTACATCGCTGCGGTCGGCCAGCAGTGCGGCCTCCTGCACGATGCGCTCGCGGTCCAGGTTGCCGCCCAGCAACTCGGCCATGCGCTGCTCCAGCCGTTGCCGGTGTGACTGCACCATCTCGGCTCGCAGCGCGCAAACCTCTGCCACCAGCGCGTCGAGCTACTGCATCGTCGCTTCCAAAATCGCGGTCAGCGCTGCGCCTTCCTGCGCGCGCATGGCGTTCAGAGCATCGAGCAGTGCAGGCATGGCCTGCGCCACTGCGGACTCCATCGCTGCGCGTTCGGCTTCATTGGTGCTGGCGTCGGTATTCGTGTTCCAAGCTGCGGGCAGACGCAGCGCCACGTTCAAGTCCGGTGTGCCTGGCAGTCCGTGCTCCGCCGCCTCTTTGCCAAAGGCTTGGATGTAAGCGCGCACGGCGGCTGCGTTGTGTTGCGGCGTCTCGTCGCCCTCTGCTTCATGGGCGGCGTGCAGCGTCAGGCGCACATCCACATGGCCGCGCAGCATTCTCTGTTTCAGCAACGCACGCCACTGCATCTCCAGCGCGTCCATGCCCGAGGGCAGATGAAACTGCACATCGAGAAAACGATGGTTGACGCTCTTCAGGCTGAGCGTGAAGGCCGCGCCGTTTTCCGTTGTGCCCGTGGTGCGTGCAAAGCCAGTCATCGAACGTACAGGGAATCGTGGGGACTGCGCGGTTTGGGCGGCGGATTGTTTGGATGGAGTCATAAGCTCGTGTTCGCAGGAAGCATCGCTTCGGGCGCGTCGGCAAATTGCAATTGATACAGCCTCTGATAAGCGCCCGAGCGCCGCACCAGTTCCTCATGCGTGCCGCTGTCGGTGATCTGCCCATCCTCCAGCACGTAGATGCGCGTGGCGCGGCGCACGGTGGTCAGCCGGTGGGCGATGACGAAGACGGTGCGGTCTTGCATCAGATTGGCCAGCGCCCGCTGCACCAGCGCTTCGCTTTCTGCGTCCAGCGCGGAGGTGGCCTCGTCCAGAATCAAAATGGGCGCGTTCTTCAGCAGGGCGCGCGCAATGGCAATGCGCTGGCGCTCGCCGCCAGAGAGCCGAAAGCCTTTTTCGCCGATGATGGTGTCGTAGCCATCCGGCAATTTTTCAATAAAGCCATGCGCCAGTGCGGCCTTGGCGGCCTCCACGATGCGCGCGCGCGGCACATCCGGCTGGCCGTAGGCGATGTTGTTGCGCACGGTGTCGTTGAAGAGAATCGTCTCTTGCGTCACCTTGGCGATCTGCCGCCGCAGGCTCTCCAGGCTCATGTCGCGCAGGTCGTGCCCATCGAGCGTAATACGCCCGCCCGTTACGTCAAAGAAGCGGGGAATCAAATTGACCAGCGTGGTTTTGCCCGCGCCGCTGGGACCGACAAAGGCAGCCACTTCGCCGCGCCGCACGGTCAGGTCCACGCCTTG
>DAHUZD010000234.1 GCA_027306745.1 Acidobacteriaceae bacterium | reverse complement strand
ATCGCCCCCGCAGCCGAACACCGTGATCACCCGCTTGCCGGCCACCATCTGTCGGGCCAATGCGGTCAGATTGCGCAGCGCATCGTCGGTGTGCGCATAATCAACGACAACGGTGAAGGGCTGGCCACAATCCACCGGCTGAAAACGACCGGGAACAGGCGAAAGCTGCGTGAGGCCATGCTGCATCTGCTCCCAGGTAAGACCGCGCGCACGCGCAGCCGCAACAGCGGCCAGCAGGTTGAGCACGTTGACCTCGCCAATCAGCCTGGACTGCACCGGCAGCGTTGCCTCCGGCGAAATGAGTTCAAAGCGCGTGCCTGAAGCTGCGTACTGAATGTTTGCGGCTTGATAGGCTCCCTGATCGAGCGCATAGTCGATCACCTGCGTGCCCGCCTGGCCTGCCAGGCGGGCGATGCGATGGCCATAGGCATCCGCGGCGTGCACGATGGCAATGCGCGGCGGAGCCGTTCCGGTTCCTTCGCCGGTAAACAGGCTGGCCTTGGCCTTGAAGTACGACTCCATGTCCCCGTGGTAATCCAAGTGGTCCTGCGTAAGGTTGGTAAAAATCGCCACATCATAGTGCAGGCCCCAAACGCGGCCCTGGTCGAGCGCGTGCGAGGAAACTTCCATGACGGCCTCAGTTGCGCCTTGAGCAACTCCTTGCGCCAGCAGGTCCAACAGATCGCGCGACTCTGGCGTAGTGTGCGGGGCAGGCAGTGTTTTTCCGGGCAGATGATTTTCAATCGTTCCAGACAAGACGCACCGTTTTTGCGCGGATTGAAGCAACGACTCCAGCAAAAATGCAGTGGTGGTTTTGCCGTTGGTTCCCGTCACGCCGGTCAGATGCAATGCACGCTCTGGATGCGGAAAGAAGTTGGCGCTGGCCGCGGCCAGCGCACGTCGGCCATGCTGCACCTGCGCCACGGCTAGCTGGGGATGCTCCCCGACCAGTTGCACAAAGCTTGCAGCCGAGTCGGTGAGGATGGCCGCGGCTCCCTGCGCGAGGGCGTTGGCGATGTGCTGATTGCCATCTGTAACACTTCCGCGCATGGCAACGAAGAGCGCGCCCGGCTGCACGCGACGCGAGTCATACTCCACGCCGGTCAGGACGGGGTTGGCGCCGGAACGAGCTTCCACGGCAACCGCCTGCAAAATATCTTCCCAGCGCATTGGCATTCCCTTCCTAATGGCGCGAGAAGCGCAAGACAATTTCTGTACCGGGCGCAACCTGAGTTCCGGCAGCGGGAGCCTGAGCGCGATCCACGCCACTGCCCAACACTTGCACGCCAAGCCCGAGACGCGCGGCGGCCTGCACGGCCTGTCGCATGGATTGGCCAGCAAAGCTGGGCACAGTCACCTTGGCTGCGCCGTGTGCAGCCACTGGCATCGCCTGAGGAGCGCTTTGTGGTGTTGGAGTTTCCTCTGGCGGCGGTGGAGTGGCAACCGGATGGCTGGAGGGAAGCTGCATAGTGGTTGGGGTCGTACTCGATGCGGCCATGCTCTTCACGGTTGCCAAAGGAAGCGATGGAGTCGCTGCAGCACCTGCGCTCGAAGTTGGCGGCTCGGGATTGCGCAATGGATCATCTGTCGGCAGATCGTTGACCTGCGCAAAGAGTGCATTCAGATCGCCGGGGTGGTCGTGGTCGCCTTCGACTGCATCCATATTGGGCAAGCGCTGAGCCGCCATCAGCTTGCTCGGCAGCAAAGGCAGGTCATGCGGCACGCCAAGATACTCCAGCGTCTGCTGCACAACTTGGCCGAAGACCGGGCCAGCCACTTGTCCGCCATGATGGCCGCCGCGTGGTGAGTCCAACACAACCAGGACGCTGATCGCTGGTTGGTTGACGGGAGCAAAGCCGCCAAAAGATGCAATGTAATCGGTTTTGGAATAGGTGTGCGAGCCGGGATCGACCTTCTGCGCTGTGCCGCTTTTGCCGCCGGCGCTGTAGCCGTTTAGCTTGACGAACTGGCCCGTGCCCACTTGCACGACGGTCTCCATCATTCTGCGCATCTCGGCAGCGGTCAGGGTCGTAATCACGCGATGCGCTCCGGCAGGCAGCGGATCGGGCACCGTATCCTCTGGATGAAAGGCCGCGGGCAACAGTTTGGCATCGCTTTTGTTGGCGGGCGTGGCCTGCAAAACAATGTGCGGCGGCAGATACACGCCACCATTAGCGATGGCCGAGATCATGGTGATGGCCTGAATCGGCGTCACACCCACCTCCTGCCCCATGGCCAGTGAACCGATGCTGGAGGCCTGCCAGCGGCTGGGCGGGCGCAATAGGCCGCGCGTCTCGGCTGGCAGCTCAACCCCGCTGCGCTGGCCAAAGCCATAGGCGCGGATGTAGTCATAAAATTTTTGTGGTCCCAAGCGTAGTCCCACTTTAATGGCACACACGTCGCTGGAGTCGTCGAGCGCTTTGGTCACGGTGATCTTGCCGAATGGATGCCAGTCGTGAATCAAGCGGCCAGCGACAACAATTTTTCCATTCTGTCCGTCGATGACTTCCTCAGGATTGGTCAAATGCTCATTGATCGCCGCCGAATAGGTGACGAGTTTGAAGACGGAGCCCGGCTCATAAATATCGCTGACGGCGCTATTGTGCAGCATCGCGGGCCGAACGTGCCGAATATCGTGTGGATCAAACGTTGGACGCACGGCCAAAGCTAGACTCTGCCCCGTGTTTGGATCCTGCACGACGATGGTTCCACCAACCGATTGCGTTTTTTGCATCGCGGCATCCAAGGCTTTTTCCGCGATGAACTGAATATGCTCATCCAGCGTGAGCACAAGATTTTCGCCCGGCTGGGGATCGCGCTCCACGCTGCCAAAGCTTTGCTGGCGCGCATCCACGGCGGCGACCATGCGCCCCGGAGCTCCGTGCATTTGCGCATCAAAGCGATGCTCAATGCCGCCGAGGCCATTGTCATCCAAACTCACGTAGCCAAGCACCTGCGCAGCCAGCCGTCCATCGGGATAATACCGCTTGAACTCCGGCTGCATGTAGATGCCCTTCAGTCCGAGATTGCTGACGTGCTCGGCTGCGGCTGCATCCACCTTGCGAGCAATCCAGATGAAACTTTTTCCTGAATCCAGACGCTGCTGAAGGGCAAGGCTGGAAACATCGGCATCCACACCGCTTTGTAGCAGAGCCTCGGCCAGTTCCTGCGCTGCATCCTGCTTGTCTTCAATCTGGCTGGGAATGGCGTAGATGGAACTGGCCTGCACTGTCATGGCCAACTGCTGCAGATTTCGGTCATAGAGAATGCCGCGCCGGGGAGCCACGGTGAAGGTGCGCTGCTGCTGGCGCAGTGCGCGCTCCGTGTAGCTGGCATGCTGGAAGACCTGCAACCAAACCAGTCGCGCAGCAATCACTGCGGTCCAGAACAGGAAAATGGCAATCAACAGAAAAAACCGCTTGCGCGGTATGGGAGCGGCGAGCGGTTTGCGAGGCTTTCTATCCATGCTGGAAACACGGACGCGAGCACTGCATGACCCTGCAATGCTCTGCACCCTGATGTCAGTGTACCCGTCCGGTTATTGCACCCTCGTGGGGCTGCCGGTGGCCGTCTGAACTTGCGCGGCAGAATCAGCCACTTGCGCCAGCATAGGCGCTCCGGGGGCAACGTCGATTGTGACCGGTGTGGCAAATTGCTCTGGACGTGGCGACTCCAGGCCAAGCTGTTGTGCCAGATGATCCACGCGTTCCGGCTGCGTCAATTGCGCTTCCGTCAATGCAAGCTGGCGGTTCTGTTCGCGCAACTGTTCCACCTGTTGCTTCTGTGCTTCGATTCTGTATCCCAGCTCCACAGAACTGAAATGTTGCCACGTGTAGGTCATCAACACCACCAAGAAAATGGCGGCTGCCATGGCCATGGTGCGCATCTCCTGCACGCGCCTTGGATCCTCCACCTTGACCAGGCGGGAGTTGTCCAGACGCTTGGCAAAAAATATCTCGGGAGTTGGCCCGCGTCGTGCGCGCGCCTCTGCCGCAGCCCACGCAGCGTGGCCACCGTGCGCGATGCTCCGCGCCTCCTCTGGCCTGCCGTTCTCCATGTTTCCGATTGCGATGT
>DAHUZD010000219.1 GCA_027306745.1 Acidobacteriaceae bacterium | reverse complement strand
CGTGGTGCGCACCGCTTCATTCGCAGAGAGGTCGGGATTCGCCAGCAGGGTCTGCACAATCGTATGCGCCGACTTGCCGCCATAGAGTGGATCAATCATCGGCTGCACGATGCTGACCGTGCCGTCATAGGCGCGGACATCGGACCAGCTTTCCAGATAATGCGTGCCGTTGATGTGCCAGTCAGCCACTTGCGCGGTTTCGTCCACGTACAGGCCGAGGTGCACCACCGTCTTCGCGCCGCCCAGGGCTTTGGCAAACTCCAGATCCGCAGGCGCAGAGTAAACAGGATTGCTGTCGAGAATCACCAGCCAATCCACTTTGCCCGCACGCAGGTCGCTGACCAAACCTTGCAGCTCCGCCGTCTGCTCGGTCGGCATCGGCGCGATGCTCTCCGTGTAGACCACCGTCTTGCCCACATTGCCCAGCGCTTGATTGATGGCGATGGCGGCCAAGTGTACATTCGCCGAGGCCTGCTCACCGGGGATCACGACACACGCACCCGCGTGGGCCTTCAAATCTTTAGCCACGGCGGCCAGATAAGCGGCCTGCGCAGGAGTCCACGCAAAGCCCGTCGGAGCCGAGCCTGTTCCCAGCGCAGCAGCCAGAGCGGCGGCAAAACCTTCCACCTGCGAAGCACGCAGCGCGAGGCGATGCTCGGCCTTAAAGCCGGTCGTCGTCGGTGCGCTTTCAACCACGTACAGGCGATTCATCTCCACGCCCGACTCCAACTTGCGGCGCTTGGCGTAATCGGCGGCCAGCTTCAAAAAGCCCGGCTGCGCCAGACCGGAGAGAAAATCAGCGTCGAGCGAAAGAATCACATCGGCGGCGTCGAGCTTATACTGCGCATCCAGATAATCGCCAAAGGCGGCCTTGGAGGCAGCGCGGGCCGAGTCGCGGTTGACCGGCTCATACTGCACCCACTTGGCCTTGGGGAAGTCCGCCTGCGCCTGCTTCCACTCCGCAGTCAGCGTGGGAGAAACAACGGTGCCGCTCAGGAAGTAAAGACCTTCGCCGCCGGTGGCGCGCTTGGCCTCCAGCATGGCGCGAAAATCGGCCTGGAAGTTGGCGTACTGACGCGTCTCGCCGCGATACAACACGCGCTGCGAGCGGTCCGGATCATACAGGCCAAGCAGCGTGCCCTGAGTATAGGCATCCGTCGTGCCATGGTTCATAGGATGCTCAGGGTTGCCGTCAACCTTGATCGGGCGATAGGCCTCGCTTTTGACCAGCAGCGGCACCGCGCCCGTGGGAAATGGATGTGCCGTGGCGAAGTAGACCGGGCGGCCCAGCACCAAATCCTCTGGCTGCTTGACGTACGGATAGATCGGCTCCTCGGGCTGCTTGGCGCAACCGGTGAGTCCAGCCAGGGCCATCGACGCGCCCATCAGCTTCATAAAACCGCGGCGGCTGACTGGATCGATCCACTCGGAGGCGTGCTGCGGAAACTCCCGTTGCAGGGCCTGCTCAAACTCTGGCGTGTCGGCCAGTTCATCGACCGTGCGCCAGTATTGCTTGCCACGCAAGCCGGTCAAGCGCTCACGCGCGTCCTGCAAACTCTGCACGGCTCCTGCCTGCTCCGCCGCAACCGCTGTGCTTCCGGTTTCCTTGGCCATCGTTGAATCCTGCGCCTCAAGCATGGTTTTCTGTTCGCCCTCCGCCCTGGTTTTTATCCGCGTCCCAGCGCTGCCTACCGATGGCAGGTGTCGCAACTGGTCAGCTCCCGCGGAGTGCGAATGTGATACTGCACGACCAAGTACTTGCCGAGAGCCTCTTGGTCCGTAAATTTGGTGTAGTGCAGCGCCGCAGGCACGGCAGCGCCCGCAACCGCGGAGGTCGCCGTCTGCGCATGTCCGGCCAGCGAGGGAATCTCCAGCGCCGCCACCTGCGCGCCTGCCGATTCTGGATCGCGCAGCGTGCAGTCTACGGTCTGCGCCGTTGGCACGCCCGGCTGATCACTGGCTGCGCACCAGACTGGATTCAGGCTGCTCGGTCCCTGCCAAGCCATTTGATAAATCTGTGAAGTTGGCCGCAGGTTCTTTGCTGGATTGCGGTGACAGTTCAAGCACCACTCCATTTGCAGCGTGTTTTCCTGGTACATCAGCGGCATCTCATCCACGCGGCCATGACAACTGGAACAGCCAATGCCCTTGTTGACGTGGATGGAATGATCAAAGTAAACAAAGTCCGGCAGATCATGCACTTTGGTCCAAACCACCGACTGGCCCGTGGCCCAGCTATTTCGGATCGGGGCCAGCAAATCGGCGTTCGTCCAGATCTGCGCGTGGCAGTTGATGCAGGTCTTCGTAGGCGGAATGCCCGCGTAGCCTGACTTCTCCACAGAAGTGTGGCAATACTGGCACTGCAAGCCCAAACCTTGCACGTGGTGCTTGTGGCTAAAGGGAACCGGCTGGTCGGCGCGCTGCCCCTGGCGCGTCACCCAAGGGGAGCGCTGCAGGTAATTCAGGGCCACGCCTAGGGAAATTACGATGATGCCGGAAAGAACCAGACTGATTCTGGCCAGGGAGTTGGAGCTTCGGTCGAAGATCTGCGCCATGAATGTGAAGTCCCGCTTCAATGCATGGCGTCGCGGCCATGACTTGGTTAGTTCTAGGCAAGCAAGAGAGCGTGCCTTGCACCCGCGAACGGTTCAAGACGCCTCGTGCAACTTTGTCCCGCTGTCGAACATCTGAGTGTATAGCAAGAGACGCGCCGCACGCAAACAGAGTGGCGCACATCACGCGGACTGCGCGTCGCCAGCACCCACACACCGTACGCTATCGCGGCATTCCCTCGCTGTAAAGAGCCTTTCGCATATTGCGTGATCCACATCACGCGTTGCGCCCAATTGCGGAAAATTCTTTCTCTAGTTCCAACTTCCGCGCTCGCGGAATCCCCCTGCGCCTGTTCGCCGCGCCGCGCCGTGTATAGACTGGGAGCAAGATGGCTGCCCGCTCCCGCTCCGTGCCATATGATGCCGCGCTGGCCTGCCGCACTCTGGCGGCCAACGATCCAAAGCTGGCGCGCCTGATGGAACGCGCCGGGCCATATACGCTGCGGCTGAAGCCCACGGCTTCGCCCTTTGAAGCGCTGCTGGAATCGATCGTGCATCAGCAGTTGAATGGCCGCGCAGCGCAGACCATCCACGCTCGCGTGCTGGCGCTTTTTGGCGAAGCACATCCCACGGCTGAGGCGCTGCTGCGCTTGCCCGATGTGGCACTGCGCGGCGCAGGACTCTCGGCCAACAAGCTGGCTGCGCTGCGCGATCTGGGAGAAAAGGCCCGAAGCGGCGTAGTGCCCACACTCGCGCACCTGCGCAAACTGGACGATGCAGAGATTGTGGAGCATCTGACGCGCGTGCGCGGCATCGGCGTTTGGACGGTGGAGATGCTGCTGCTCTTCCGCCTGGGGCGACCCAACGTTTTGCCTGTGGGTGACTACGGTGTACGCAAGGGCTTTGCGCTCACCTTTCTCGGCCTTGATCCGTGCGCGCGCGTGCAGCCTACCGATCTGCCCGCAGCCGATGTGATTCGCAAACGGGCCGCGCGCTGGCAGCCCTGGTGCAGCGTGGCGAGTTGGTATCTGTGGCGAGCCTGCGACTTGGCCGCGCAAGCTGCGGCTCCGCCCGCCAAATCCGCCAAAAAGCAAACCGCACCCGCAGCCCGGCGCACCGCAAAACGGAAGAGTTGACCATGCCGCAGAAGCCGTTTTACATCTGCATCCACGGCCACTTTTACCAGCCACCCCGGGAGAATCCCTGGCTGGAGGCGATTGAGGTACAGGACTCCGCTGCGCCCTACCACGACTGGAATGACCGCATCACCGCCGAGTGCTATGCGCCGAATGGCGCCGCCCGCATTTTGAACACGGACGACAAAATCATCCGTATCGTCAACAACTATGCGCGCATCAGTTTTAACTTTGGCCCCACGCTGCTCAGTTGGCTGCAAGAGAATGCAGGCCGCACCTATCAAATGGTTTTGGACGCCGATGCCGCCAGCCGTGTGCGGTATGGCGGTCATGGCTCGGCGCTGGCCCAGGTCTACAACCACATCATTCTGCCGCTGGCCACAACGCGCGATCGCATCACGCAAATTCGCTGGGGCATCACGGACTTTGAGCATCGCTTTGGCCGCAAGCCGGAAGGCATATGGCTGGCTGAGACGGCTGTTGATCTGGAAAGTCTGGATCTGCTGGCGCAGCACGGCATCCGCTTCACGATCCTGGCACCACACCAATGCGCACGCATCCGTCCACTGAGCAACGGCGCGGGCGCGCCTGCAGCGGCAGCCCTGCCGCAACAAAAGGAAACCGGCGCAGAGCCAAAGACCGCCTCCGATGCGGACTGGATCGAGACTCCGAATGCCTCCGTACCACCCACGCAGCCCTACTGCGTGCAACTGCGTGAGGGCCGCAGCATCGCCGTCTTCTTCTACGACGGCCCCATCGCCCGCTCCGTGGCCTTTGAAGGCATTCTGAACAACGGCAAAAATTTTGCCGAACGCCTGATTGACGGCGCGAATGAACAGGAAGAGGATGCGCAGATCGTGCACATCGCCACCGATGGCGAAAGCTATGGCCACCATCACAAATATGGCGAGATGGCGCTGGCCTATGCACTCGACTGCCTGGAGCAGGACAAGGATGTTCGCCTGACCAACTATGGCGCATTTCTGGAAAAATTTCCGCCTGCATACGAGGCGCAGATTTTCGAAAACACGTCCTGGAGCTGCGCGCATGGCATCGAGCGCTGGCGCTCGGACTGCGGCTGCAATGGTGGCCACCCGGGCTGGAATCAAAAATGGCGAGGGCCTTTGCGCGCGGCGCTGGACTGGCTGCGGGATGCCATCGCTCCGCTGGCTGAGGAAGCGGCTGCGCCGCTGCTGAATCATCTTTGGTCTGCACGTGACGGCTACATCGCCGTGTTGCTGGATCGTTCCCCGCAAAACATGGAGCGTTTTTTCGCCCAGCACGCCACGCATCCGCTCAATGCTACCGAACGCACGCGCGCGATCAAGCTGCTGGAGATGCAGCGCCACACTCTGCTGATGTACACCAGTTGCGGCTGGTTCTTTGACGACATCTCTGGCATTGAAACCGTGCAGGTGCTGGCCTATGCCGGGCGCGTGCTGCAACTGGCCGCCGAGATTTTTGGCGATGCGGGCGCAGCCTTGGAGCCGGAGTTTGTACAACGCATCGCCGCTGCCAAAAGCAATGTGCCCGAGCAAAAAAATGGCGCGGCACTCTATCAACGCCATGTGCGCGGCCAGCGCTTGGGCCTGGAGCAGGTCGGCGCACACTACGCCATCCGCTCCAGCTTTGAGGCCTACCCCGACGAGGGCCATCTCTTCTGTTTTGATGTGCGCCGTACGGCGCTGGAGGTCTTCAGCACTGGGCGCGGACGCATCGTGCTGGGCCAGGCCGAGATTTGCTCGCGCATTACGGAAGAGTGCGAGCCAGTGGACTTTGCCGTGCTCCACCTGGGCGACCACAATCTTTCTGCCGCCGTGCGCCGCTCCAA
>DAHUZD010000216.1 GCA_027306745.1 Acidobacteriaceae bacterium | reverse complement strand
CAACAAGTCGGCACCATGCAGCACGGTTTGGAGCGCAAAGTCTTCTTCACGCAGGGCCACGCCTATGGCGCCTTCATCTGTTATGAGTCGATCTTTGCCGTGGAGGTGCGCCAGTTCGTTCTGCTGGGTGCAGACGTGCTCGTCAACCTCTCCGACGATGGGTGGTACGGCGACACCAGCGCTCCCTGGCAGCATCTGAATATGGCGCGAATGCGAGCCATTGAAAACCACCGCTGGCTGCTGCGCGACACCAACAGCGGCGTCACGGCGGCGATTGATCCTTATGGGCGCGTGGTGCAAAGCCTGCCGCGTCACACGCAAAGCTCTCTGTATGCGCACTTCGGCTTTGAAAATGACCTCACCTTCTACTCCGTGCACGGCGATCTCTTCGCTTGGCTCTGTGCCATAATGGCCATAGTGCTCGCCGTCGATGGCTGCATTCAACACCCGCAGATTTGACGCGCACAGGCACAATTCACCCCGCAAAGAGCCGCTGCAAACTATGCTGAACGATCTGGAATTTCTCTACACTCCCGTGCAGGAAAAAGTACGCGACCTGCGGGAGTATCTTTGACCCGGTCCGACTGCGCAAAGAACTCACCAGTATTGAAGAAAAAATCTCCGACCCAAAACTATGGGCCAATCCTGCCGCCTCTCAGCCGTTAATGCGCGAGCGCAAGCGCCTGGAAACTTTGCTCGGCAACGATGCAGAGCTGGAGCGCCGCACCGGTGACATTGCCGCCTACTTTGATCTGGCGCGTGAAGGCGAAGCTGTGGAGCCAGATCTGGAGCGCGAGATTCAAAATCTGCGCGATTATGTTGAAGCGCTCGAAACGCGCACCATGCTCTCTGCGGAAACGGACCCACTGCACGCCATTGTCACCGTTCACCCCGGCGCGGGCGGCACGGAGTCACAGGATTGGGCCGAGATGCTTCTGCGCATGTATCTGCGCTGGGCAGAAAAACAAGGCTTCTCTGCAGAAGTCAACGATTATCAGGCCGGCGAGGAGGCTGGCATCAAATCCGCCACCTTCACCGTGGCCGGTGAATACGCCTACGGCCTGCTCTGCGGTGAGACAGGCGTGCACCGCCTGGTGCGCATCTCGCCCTTCGATCAGGCCAAGCGCAGGCACACATCCTTTGCCAGCGTCTACGTTTCACCAGAGATTGACGACACGATTGAAATCGACATCAAGCCGGATACCCTTCGCATTGACACCTACCGCTCGGGCGGCAAGGGCGGCCAGCACGTCAACACCACAGACTCCGCCGTGCGCATCACGCATTTGCCCACAGGCATCGTCGTTGCCTGTCAAAATGAGCGCTCCCAGCATAAAAACAAAGAAAAAGCTATGAAGATGCTGCGCTCTCGCTTGTATGAATACGAACTGGAAAAGAAGCGCCAGGTCACCAAAAAGATTGAAGATTCCAAGCTGGAGATCAACTTCGGTTCGCAAATCCGCTCCTACGTCTTGCAGCCTTATCGCATGGTGAAGGATCTACGCACGCGCGTGGAAACCGGCGATGTGGATCGCGTGCTCGACGGTGATCTGGAGATTTTTACACGAGCCTTTCTGCGCATGCGCCGCGATGGCACGCTCGCCGCCCCAGCCGAGGACGATTTGGAGTAACGTTTTCTTATGAACGCAAACGATTCGCTCGCCACCATCGATACGATTCTCGCCAACGCCAAGACCATTGCCGTCGTCGGCCTCTCTGACAAGCCCGATCGCGCCAGCTATGGCGTCTCGGCGCAAATGCAGCGCCGCGGCTACCGCATCGTCCCCGTCAATCCTGCGGTGGAAAGCGTTCTCGGCGAGACCAGCTACCCCTCGCTGCATGAGATTCCTTTTCCCGTCGATCTGGTCGACGTCTTTCGTGCCGCAGAGTTTGTTCCCGCCATTGTGGATGAGGCCATCGCCATTGGCGTTCCTTATCTTTGGCTGCAAGAGGGCGTCACGCATCCTGAGGCGGAAGCCAAGGCCGCCGCGCATGGCATCGGCGTCGTCTCTGACAAATGCTTGTACAAGGAACATCTGCGCTGGTCGGCAGACAAGAACCCGCAAGCCTAGCGCGTTTCGGTTGCCTCGTTCTTCCAGGCGAATGGACTGGGATCGTGATGTTTTCTGAAGTTGAACGTGTCATTCAGAACGACCAATGGGAGCGAAGAATCCAGACGATGACTGCTTCATTCATGCAGCGGGAACTCTCTGGATTCTTCGCCGCTGCTCTCCTCAGAATGGCAGATGACCAATGAAGAAATGTCGCACTATGAACACCCGTGTCAATCCGACCGCAGTGCATGACAGTCGAGGAAACAGAGACGCCTTGTCATTTCGAGCGCAGCGCGGAGGAGTCGAGGAATCTGCGGGTTTCTGCTCTACTGGCAATGGGTGCACGAGGGGCAGGATGCGGACAGTGCCGAAGCATGGCAAGGCAATCTGGGTTGGGCTGGCTCTCTGGCTCGTCTGGCTCGCTGGCCCCGCACTGGCGCAATCGCCCGCGCTGGCCACCGTCAGAACGGAGCATCTGCAGCTTTCTTTGCTCTCGAATCTCTCCGCAGTCAACCGCGCTGGGCAAGCCTTTGAACTCGGCCTGCACTTTCAGTTGCAGCCGGGCTGGCATATTTATTGGATCAATGCCGGTGACTCCGGCCTTCCGCCTCGCGTGCAATGGCACACGCCTGCGTCCCTGCCTGCGGACTCAATCGGTCCGCTGCAATTTCCCGTGCCGCATCGCCTGCCGCTTGGCCCGCTGATGGACTTTGGTTACGAAGGCGACGTGCTGCTGCCCGTGCGCGTTCACTTCCAACCTGTGCAGCCTGCATCGGGCGCGTCGTTGACCATTGCGGCCAACGTTCACTGGCTGGTGTGCAGCCAATCCTGCATCCCAGGGCAGGGAACCGTCGCACTGCAATTGCCGCTGCAATCCTCTGCTGGAGAAAACAACGCCGCCAACGCCGCGCTTTTTGCATCGGCGCAGCGCAATTTGCCCCAGCCTCTGCCGCCCGGCGCGCATATCCGCGTGCAGCAAAGCGCTCACCATCTGCTGCTCACGGCGCATCTGGGCCGGCCAATGGCCCATGCGGATTTCTACCCCTTTGATTCCGGCCTCATTCTCAACGCTGCCGTGCAGATTGCCACGCCCACTTCGGACGGCATACGCCTGCAAGTGGAGCGTGACCCCACTGCCCCTGCATCGCACCAACTGTATGGCCTGCTTGTGCTCGGCGACGGCACTGGCTACGAATTCACATCTCCAGTCTCCCCGGCCACCGCGCCCTTGCCTGCCCGTTCTCAACATGGGCTGGCCTTCATCGTTCTACTGGCCTTTTTCGGCGGCGCGTTGCTTAATCTGATGCCCTGCGTCTTTCCTGTCCTCTTCATAAAAGGACTGGCGCTGGTGCAATCCTCCACGGAGGAGCGCTCACGCCTGCGTCTGCATGGATTCGTCTACGCATTTGGCATTCTCGTTTCGTTTTGGAGCCTGGTTGTTTTGCTGCTTTTTCTGCGCGCCAGCGGACACCAGATTGGCTGGGGTTTCCAGTTTCAATCTCCCATGTTTGTCGCTGGCATCGCGCTGCTGCTCTTCTTTCTTGGTCTCAGCCTGGCCGGGCAATTTGAGATCGGTCTTTCGCTGACCAGTGCAGGAGATTCGCTGACACGTCAGCCCGGTCTGGCAGGCAGCTTTTTTACCGGAATTTTAGCCACCGTCGTCGCCACTCCCTGCACGGCGCCGCTGATGGGCGTGGCTATTGGTTACGCACTGGCGCAAAGTGCAATCGTTGCCTGTGCAGTCTTCACAGCTTTGGCGCTGGGCCTGGCTGCACCTTATGTTTTGCTGACGCTGCAACCGGCCTGGGTGCGTCTGTTGCCGCGGCCCGGCGCGTGGATGGAAATTCTCAAACAAGCCACGGCGCTTCCCATCTTTGCCACGGTCATCTGGCTGGTCTGGGTTTTTGCGCGCATGTCGGGCAGCGATGCCGCCGTGGGCCTGCTGGCTGCGTTTTTGCTGGCCGCCGTGGCCGGCTGGGTACAGGGCCGCTGGCCGGGGCGCAAATCAGCAACCGCGTTCGTCATTTTGATCTGGTTTGGAGCGCTCTGTCTGCCGTGGCTTGCCCTTCGCGCATTTCCATCCCGGCCAGCCGCTGCCGCACCAACCCACGCAGAGGGTCTACTTTGGCAGCCCTTTGATCCAGAGCAACTGGAAGAGGCGCGTGCGCAGGGCAAGGTTGTCTTTGTCGACTTCACCGCGGCGTGGTGCTTAAGTTGTCAGGTCAATGAGCGCCTTGTGCTCAGTCGGGCCGACGTGCAGGGGGCACTGCGCTCCAGCCACGCGACTCTGATGCGCGCTGACTGGACCCGTCACGATGATGCCATCACGCAGGCCCTGGCTCAGTTGGGCCGCAGCGGCGTGCCCACCTATGCAATTTTTGTGGGAGAACAAACTCCAACGGTGCTTCCAGAGGCTCTGACGCCGGGCATCGTGATGGATACGCTGCGGGCCGCATCTGCGGACGCAACAAAATAGTTTTCTGCTGCGCCAGCCATTCTGAGCGCAAGCGAAGAATCCAGAAGGTCTTTGCGCGGGAAAGTCCGCTCTTGCCGAATGAAGATTCTCTGGATTCCTCGCCTCTGTTCGTCGTTCAGAATGACGTGGCGTGGTGCAGAGTTTTATTTTTATCCCACCTTGGCCGCAAAGAACGCGACCAGGATGGACGCCCATATTTTTTCTGCTATTTTTTCTTTTGCTTTCGGATTTGCGCAATCTCCATCATGCGCTGGCGCAAGAGTTTTTCGCGGCCCTCATCCGTGGGCTGGTAGTAGGTGCGCCCTTCCAAACCGGGCGGCATGCACTCCATGTCTGCCACGCGCCCGGCTACATTGTGTGCGTACTGGTAGCCCTCGCTATAGCCCAGCGACTGCATCAGTTTTGTCGGCGCGTTGCGCAAGTGCATC
>DAHUZD010000204.1 GCA_027306745.1 Acidobacteriaceae bacterium | reverse complement strand
CAGCAACCGCCTCAGCGCTGGCCGCGACAGACAGGCTCACTCCTGCTCCTCGCCGTCGTCCTCCGCTTCGTCCAGCAATTCCTGCAACGAGCTGATGGTCTCGACGAGTTGGCTGTACTGGCCGTACCAGGCGGTCATCGTCGCATGGACGAAGAGGAAGCCCTGGTACGGAAAAGCCAATTCGATATGGCCAGTCTTGCCGGCGTGCTGCAACAGTTGCTCTGGCTGCCCCAGATCCAGTTCCACGTCTTCCTGCGCTGCCAATTCCTGCAACTCTTCCAGTAGCGTCTCCAGAGTGGTGCCGTCCAGCTCTTCTTCCGCCATCAGAATCAGCGGAGCGTTGACGGCCTTAGCCATTTCAACAAAGTCTTTCCAGCTTTCCGTATTGGCCGGATCGTTCCACCAGATGCGTTGCGCATCCTCTGGAATCATGGCGGGAAAGTGGCGGATGCCATGGCCTTCGATAAAGGCGATCATGTCATCTTTCAGTACGAGCAGGTTGTCCGGTTCTTGGGTCACAGTTGGTATTCTCGCAGACTGCATTAGGATGAAGACAGGAAATCTTTTTCAGGAGCCAAACAGTGGCAGAGTTCGAACGGCATGTTTTTGTCTGTACCAACCAGCGGGAACCGGGCAGCGCGCGCCCGTGGTGCAATGCCAGCGGCAAGGCTGAGCTGCACGCACAACTGAAGCAGGCCGCCGATGCGGCTGGGCTGAAGGCTACCGTGCGCGTCAACAAGGCCTGATGTCTTGATCAATGCGAGCATGGGCCGACGGTCGTCGTGTACCCGGAAGCTGTCTGGTATGGCGGCGTGCAAGCGGCGGATGTGGCGGAGATCGTGCAATCCCACCTGGTCGAAGGCCGCCCCGTGGAGCGCCTGCGTCTGCAACAGGGCTGCATCAACACCGCAGCCTGCACCCACAAGCCAGCCAAGGCGGTATAGACGCGGGCCAGACGGCTGCCACTGGCCCGCAGCGGCCCAGACAGCGTATGCTATATCTTTCGGGAGATTATGATTCTTTCCAAGGATTATGTAGGGTATCTCGCGCGCCAGACGGTCAAAGGCCTGATCGACGCCAAGATGATCCGCACGGAGAAACCTGCCGCGCTCAACGAGCGCGTCAACGCAGGGTTGCTGGATGAGTTGATGTTGGAGGACCGCATCAACGAAGAAGTGCGCGTGATTCTGGAAGCCTACCAGGAAGACATGCGGCGCAGCGGGGCCAGCTACCCGGAGATGTTCAAAAAGGTCAAGATGGAGTTGGCCAAGAAATACAAGGCGGTCCTGTGAGAATCTCCCGCGACAAAGTCAACAAGCTCGCCCACGTCGTGGCCGACACATTGGCAGACACCCCCGAATGCGATTTTCTTGAAGACCGCAACACCATCCGCCAGCAGGCGCGGTCGATGCTGGAAAAGCTGCTGGCAGAAGAGTTGAAGATCGACACGGCGGCGCGGCTGAAGGTGCAGTCGCACAAACGGAACATTCCCGAAGGCAGCCAGGAATGGGACATTCTCTACCGCAAGTATTACAACGAAGAAGTGAAAAAGCTGGGCATTTAGGCCCGGCGGCTTGAGCAGAATTCATCCATGAAAATTCAAAGCGCCAAAGTCCTCGTCACCTGCCCCGGAAGAAACTTCATCACCCTGAAAATTGAAACCGACCAAGGCATCTACGGCCTGGGTGACGGCACGCTGAACGGACGCGAACTATCCGTGGCCAGCTATCTGACTGACCATGTGATTCCCTGCCTGATCGGGCGCGACCCGTTCCAAACCGAAGACATCTGGCATTATCTGTACCGCGGAGCCTACTGGCGGCGCGGACCCGTGACCATGTCGGCCATCGCCGCCGTGGATATGGCGCTGTGGGACATCAAAGGCAAGGCGCTCAACACGCCGGTCTACAACCTGCTCGGCGGCAAAAGCCGCCACGGCGTCATGGTCTATGGCCACGCCAACGGCAAGGATGTGGAGCAGACCGTCGAAGAGGTCGCGCGCTACGCAGAGATGGGCTACATGGCCATTCGCGCGCAGTCAGGAATTCCCGGGCGGCCCTCAACGTATGGCGTCTCCAAAGACCGGCTTTTTTACGAACCGGCAGAAAAGGGCTTGCCGCCTGAGAATGTCTGGTCCACGGAAAAATATCTCAACCATGTGCCTCAGCTCTTCGAAAAACTGCGCCTGCAATTTGGCAACGATCTGCACTTGCTGCATGACGTGCATCATCGCCTGACGCCCATTGAAGCCGCGCGGTTGGGCAAATCGCTGGAGCCATACCATCTTTTCTGGATGGAAGATCCCGTACCCGCGGAGATGCAGGAGGGCCTGCAACTTGTCCGCCAGCACACCACTACACCCATTGCCATCGGCGAGGTCTTCAACACCATCTGGGATGCGCAACAGCTCATCACCCAACAGTGGATCGACTACATCCGCATGACGCTGGTGCACAGTGGCGGCTTCACGCATCTGCGCAAGGTGGCCGACTTGGCCGCGCTGCACCACGTGCAGACCGGCTGCCACGGCGCAACGGATCTGTCGCCGGTCTCCATGGCCGCAGCCTTGCACTTTGACATTGCCATCAACAACTTTGGCATTCAAGAGTACATGCGTCACACGCCAGAGACCGACGCCGTCTTCCCGCACACCTACAAGTTCGACAAGGGCTACTTGCTTCCCGGAGAAGGCCCCGGCCTGGGCGTGGACTACGACGAAAAGCTGGCGGCGAAATGGCCGTATGAACGCGCGTATCTACCGGTGAACCGCAAGCTCGACGGCACCATGTTCCACTGGTAAAGGCGAACATACACGCTGCGATCCCTTTACGTAAGAACTTGTCATTCCGAGCGGAGTGCAGCGGAGTCGAGAAATCTGCGGTTTTACTCTACAAAAAAGCAATCGCAGGTTTCTCGACTTTGTCTGCATATACGAACTTCGCTCAAAATGGCCAACTGTTTTGCTGGGAAATGAAGACTCAAAGCGAAGCGGCTGCTTATCTTTGCATAGGCCGACTATCGCGCCCGCGCACGCGCCTGCTGCACAATCGCCAAATACTTCCGCGCATTTTCCGTGATGATCTCTGGATGGCCGTTGGCGATGGCCTTGTTATCGACCAAGTCGCCGCCCACGCCCAGCGCGAATGCGCCCGCTTCTAAAAACTCCGCCGCAGTGGCCAGCGAAACTCCGCCGGTTGGAATCAGATCAATTTGCGGCACGGGGGCTTTGACAGCCTTCAGATATTTCGCTCCGCCGACAGCACTGCACGGAAAGACCTTCACTGCGTCGGCGCCTGCCTGCCACGCTGTAACGATCTCCGTCGGCGTCAGAGCACCGGGCAGCACGGGCACTCCATAGCGGCGGCACAGTTCAATGGTGCGCACATCCAGCGCCGGGCTGACGACAAACTGCGCACCGGCCAGGATGCAGGCGCGCGCTGTTTCCGCGTCCAGCACCGTGCCTGCGCCCACCAGCAGACGGTCGCCCGCGTGATTGGCCAGTTGTTCAATCACGCCCACCGCGCCGGGAACGGTCATCGTGACCTCAAGGATCGGCACACCACC
>DAHUZD010000095.1 GCA_027306745.1 Acidobacteriaceae bacterium | reverse complement strand
AGCGCGCTATCTGAATGCAAATTTCCGTGACTGGAGTCTGGGACAGATTCGCGCGGAAGTGGACCGGCGCATTGAGCAGGAGCGCGGCGAGTACCAGCGCTGGCTGCGTTCACTCGAACACCTGTGCAGCAAGGGCGCTTTGAATGCGGCCACGCAGGAGGAATCCAGCTTTGTCTTTGTGGATGGAGCATCGAATTTGATTGCAGGCGAAGCAGACCGGGATCGGCTGCGGCAGATTCTGGCTGCGCTGGAGGAAAAGCAACGCGTGATTGCGTTGTTGCGCGCGTATATGGGCGGACGGCAGGATTCTTTGCGGGTGGTGGTGGGCCTGCAGGAGGCGATGCCGGAGATGCAGAATTTATCGCTGGTGGCCGCGCCCGCACGCCTGGGAGCAGAGCGCCTGGGCATGGTGGCCGTCATTGGGCCAACGCGCATGCAGTATGAGAATGCCATCGGCGGCGTGGCCTACGTGGTGGCGCTGCTGCAGCGGATGCAGAACACACACTAACGGCTTTTTCGCGCCGTGGTGCGGGCTGGGTACAATAATAGGGGAAGCGGTGCGGCGGTCAGCCGCATTTCCCGGCTTGATAGCGCAATTTTTTTTGAAGGTTCCAGAAGTTTTCTATGACACGTTCGTCCGCAAAATCGCAAGAACACACGCACAGCGCGCACAAAGCCACACCGGCGCATCCGGCGCCTGAGACGGGAGCTGCATTGGCTGAAGATGTGGAGCAGGCCATGAACGCAGTCGGCGACGCCAACTTGAATGCCGCGGTGGAGGCGATCGCAGCCCCAGCAGCGCAGGAGCCGGTGAAAGGCGCGCCACAGCCTGTGGAGTTGGAGCGGCTGCGTGCGGAGCTGGAGCAGGCCAAGGCCGAGAGTGCGCAATTGCTGGACCGTCTGGCGCGCCTGCAGGCGGAGTTTGACAACGCGCGCAAGCGCGAGGCTCGCGAGCGCGCCGAGTTCCGTGACTACGCGCTGGTGAACACGGTGGAGCAGTTTTTGCCGGTGCTCGACAATTTTCAGCTCGCGTTGCGCGCGCAAGGCTCCGCGGAGCAGTTGCGCACCGGCGTGGAGTTGATCGTGCGTCAGATGGAGGAGATTCTGCGTTCGCTGGGTGTGCAGGTTGTGCCCACGCAGGATGCGGTCTTTGATCCGCGCGTGCATGAGGCGCTGGAGATGGTTGAACGCGAGGATGTGCCTGACCATCAGGTGCTGGAAGAAGTGCGCCGCGGCTACACGCTGCGCGAGCGTCTGTTGCGTCCGGCGCTGGTGCGAGTGGCCAGCAATGCGAGGCAGCACACGGCATGAGTTCTTTCGCACACGCCAACAAGGCCGATTACTATGAAGTGCTCGGCGTCAGCCGCGGCGCATCCGACCAGGAGCTGAAGAGCGCCTACCGCAAGCTGGCCATGCAGCATCATCCTGACCGCAACCCGGACGATCCGGCGGCGGAGGAGAAGTTCAAACTGGCCAGCGAGGCGTATCAGGTGCTCTCGGACCCGGAGAAGCGCGCGGTCTACGACCGCTATGGCCATGCGGGTCTGAGCGGTGCAGGCGGTTTTGATCCCTCTGGATTTTCTGGGCCGGATATCGGAGACATCTTCGGCGATATTTTTGGCGAGATGTTCAACATGGGCGGCAGCCGTAGCGGATCGCGCGCGCAAAAGGGCCGCGACCTGCGCGCGGATATCTCGCTCACCTTTGAAGAGTCCGTTTTCGGCAAGCAGACGGAGGTCAAGATTCGCCGCATGGAAGCCTGCTCCACCTGCCGTGGATCGGGCGCGGCCGCAGGACGCGGACCGACGGACTGCTCGCAATGCGGCGGGCGCGGCCAGATTCGTTATCAGCAAGGATTCTTTTCTGTTGCACGCGCCTGCGGAGCCTGCGGCGGCACCGGCAGCGTGATTGCTGAACCCTGCAAGGATTGCCGCGGCGATGGACGCCAGCCTAAGGAGCACACCATCAGCGTCACCGTTCCGGCGGGGATTGAGGACGGAAGGCGCATCCGCTACCAGGGCGAAGGCGATGCGGGCCGATCGGGTGGACCGGCAGGCGATTTATATGTGGTTGTCTCTGTGCAGCCGCATCCGTTCTTTGAGCGTGAGGGCAACGATCTGCACTATGTGATGCCGATTTCCTTTCCACAGGCGGCGTTGGGTGCTGAGCTGCCCATCCCGACGCTGGAAGGCGAGACGAAGTTGAAGATTCCTGAAGGCACGCAGAGCGGGCGTCAGTTCCGGCTGCGCAATAAGGGCGTGCCCGTGCTCAACGACCATGGCCGCGGCGATTTGATCGTGCATGTGGCCGTGCAGATTCCCACCAAGCTGAACAAGATGCAGAAGGAGTTGCTGCGTCAGTTGGGCGAGACGATTACGGTGGAAAATACGCCGTCTTCGCGCACGCTGTTCAGCCGCGTCAAAGACATTTTCAACTAGCGCTGTCGCCGGTTGCGGCGCGATGAGATTCCATCCACGCTGCCAGCACGCTGGCCGTAGCGATGGCCGCTGTTTCCGCACGCAGGATGCGCGGGCCAAGACTGACCGGCAACCATTGGTTGCGATCGAACCATTGCAACTCCGCTTCCGTCCACCCGCCGATGGGGCCAATGGCGATTTGCGCCGCTGGTGTTGCGTGGCTGGCGAGTGCGCTCCAAAGCGTGCGGTCTTCTTCCACCTCGGACAGCAGCAGTCGCAATGCGCCCGGCGCGGGCGAGGCTATGGACTCCAGGCGCACCGGGTCTGTGATTTCTGGCACGTCAGTGCGCCGGGCCTGCTGCGTGGCTTCGCGCGCGATGCGCCGCCAGCGTTCCACACGGGTGGCTGCGGCCTGAGCTAGATGTTTTTCCGTGCGCTGCGCAACGATAGGAATAATGACGGCAACGCCCAACTCCGTTAACTTTTCGACGGCCCACTCATAGCGGTCAAACTTGAAGACGCTCAACAGGCAGGTGAGGGGCAGGGCTGCTTCGCTGGCGATGGTCTCCAGCAGGCGGAAACGTACGCAGTCTGCACTGGCCAGGTCGACCACACCGCGCCGAGCGATGCCTCCGGCGACAATGTCAAACTCTTGGCCAACGCGCACGCGCAAGACGCGCGCCAAGTGCGAGGCCTGCGTGCCGGTCACGGTGGCGGAGTCATCAGTCCAAGTGTCGGCGATCCAGCGGCGGCGGGTCATTGCAGAGGCTCTTCTTGCAGCGTAGCAGATGGGGAAAAGGCGATGAATGCAAAAACGAATCGGGGGATGCTTACGCATCCCCCGATTCGTTTGCCTGTTGTGCCAAGTTACTTTTTCTTGGCGGTTTTCTTGGCTGCCTTTTTGGTTGTCTTCTTGGCTGCCTTCTTGGTTGCCTTCTTGGCTGCTTTCT
>DAHUZD010000184.1 GCA_027306745.1 Acidobacteriaceae bacterium | reverse complement strand
GCCGCTTCCAGCGCGTGGAAGTCCAGGCGGGCGACATGCTGCCGGGCAACAAACAGCAGATTCTCTCTGGCATCAACGCCGGCCAGTCCGTGGTCTCCAACGTGCTCCAACTGGAAGCGACGCTGGAGGCGCAATGATTCGCGCAGTCGTTGACTTTGCCCTCAAAAATCGTCTGATGGTGGTGGCTCTGATGGGGCTGCTCTTCATCTGGGGCGCAATCTCCTTTCGCAATCTGCCCGTCGACGCATACCCGGACATTGCCAACAACTACGTGAACGTCATCACGCAATGGCCCGGCCACTCCGCGGAGGATATTGAGCAGCAGATCACCGTGCCCATTGAGATTCAGATGGCTGGAATCCCCGACCTGGCCAACCTTCGTTCAGAAAGTCTGGCCGGCATCTCCAGCATTATTTTGAATTTCAACGACGGCTCTGACGACAACTGGAATCGTGAGCGAGCGCTGGAGCGTCTGAGCCAGGTGACACTGCCCGATGGGCTGGTGCCACAGATGCAGACGGACTGGAGTCCGGTCGGGCAAATCTATTGGTACACGATTGAAAGCAAAAATCCATCCGTGGATGTGATGGAGGCCAAGTCCATCGAGGACTGGACGCTGGAAAAGATGTTCAAGCAGGTGCCGGGCGTGGTTGATGTGGCCAGCTTTGGCGGCCTCACCAAGGAGTACCAGGTGCGCCTGGACCCCGACAAGCTGGTCTCCTATGGGTTGAGCATCGCGCAGGTCGAGCAGCAACTGGCCAACAACAATACCAATGCCGGGGGCAGCTTCATCGTTTCGGGGGCGCAACAGATCAACGTGCAGGCCGTCGGACTCTTCGCCAGCGTGCAGCAAATGGAAAACACAGTGCTGAAAACGCAGGCTGGCACGGCACTGCGCGTGAGTGACATCGCCACGGTGGAGCAGGGGCCGAAGATTCGCCTGGGGCAAATCTCCAAATCCTATCGCGCCGCCGACGGCAAACTGATCGACGAACCCGATGTCGTCGAGGGCACGCTGCTGCTGCAAAAAGGAGCTGACGCTGACCCGACGCTGCGCGGCATCCACGCCATGGTGCAGGAGATCAACCGAACCATCCTGCCCAAAGGCGTGCAGGTAGTTCCCTATCTGGATCGCAGCGACCTGATCCGCTTTACCACGCATACAGTGCTGCACAATTTGACCGAAGGCATTCTTCTGGTCGTCATTATTCTGTTTCTGTTTTTGGGCAACGCCCGCGGCGCGCTCATTGTTGCGCTGACGATTCCCTTTTCCTTGCTCTTTGCCGCCATTTGTCTCGATCTGCGCCATATTCCAGCCAACCTGCTCTCGCTCGGCGCGCTGGACTTTGGCATGGTGGTTGATGGGGCCGTGGTGATGGTGGAAAACATTGTGCGCCATCTGAACCACAGCAACGAAGACAGCAGCCATCCGTCCAGAACTCCAAGCGAAAAAATTCGCAATGCCGCACATGAAATTCAGCGGCCCGTCTTCTTCGCCATCGCCATCATCATCACGGCCTATCTGCCCATCTTTACCTTGCAAGCCGTTGAAGGCCGCCTTTTCCGGCCCATGGCCTGGACGGTTATGTTTGCCCTGCTCGGCGCGCTGCTGTTTTCCATCATCATCGCGCCCGTACTGTCCAGCTTCTTCTTTTATCGTGGCACCAGCGAATGGCACAATCCCCTGCTGCAATGGCTAACGCGCCGCTACCGCCTGGCCGTGCGCTGGACGATTCATCACCGCAAGATTACCGTTGGCTCGGCGGCCATTCTGCTTCTGGTCGCGCTCTACCTTGGCTTCAGCGGCGTCATTGGCTCGGAGTTTTTACCGCACTTGGATGTGGGCGCGCTGTGGGTGCGCGGCACGCTGGCACCCTCCACCGGACCCGATGAGAGCCTGCGCATTTCCAACCAGGCCCGTCTGCTGCTGGCCTCCTTTCCAGAGGTGACCGAAGTGGTTGACCAGATCGGACGCCCCGATGATGGTACCGACGCCACCGGCTTCTTCAACACGGAGTACTACGTCGGCCTCAAACCCAAAGAGGAGTGGCGGCCCATATTCCAGGAAAACAAAGACAATCTGATCTCATCCATGAACCGGCAGTTGCAGCAGATTCCCGGCGTGATCTGGAATTTTTCCCAGCCCATCTCCGACAACATGGAAGAGGCCGTCAGCGGTGTCAAAGGAGAGCTGTCCGTCAAGATTTATGGACACGATCTGAAGACTCTCGAATCCCTTGGCAATCAAATTGTGAATGTGATGGGCACAGTGCACGGCGTCAAAGACCTGGGTCTGTTCCGCGTGATCGGCCAGCCCAACCTGACCTTCACCGTGGACCGCAAGGCCTGCGCGCGCTGGGGCATCAATGTCGCCGACGTGCAGGACGCCATTGAAACCGCTGTGGGTGGCAAGGCCGTCAGTCAGGTGCTGCAAGGTGAAGCGCGCTATGACGTCGTGTTGCGGTATCAAAAACCGTACCGCGATACGCGCGAAGCGATTGAAAACATCCGCCTGTTATCGCCAACCGGCGAGCGTGTCTCGCTGGCCCAACTGACGCAGGTGAGCACCACGGATGGAGCCGAAGAGATTTACCGCGAAAATGAAGAGCGCTACATCCCCGTGAAATACAGCGTGCGCGGGCGCGACCTGGGCAGCACGGTGGAAGAGGCCATCGCCAAGGTAAATGCCGAGGTGCCGCTGCCGAAGGGTTATCACATCGTCGGGGCCGGTGAATACCAAAGCCAGCAACGCGCTGACAAGCGCCTGATGATCGTGCTGCCCATCACCGTGCTGGCGATCGCAATCATCTTGTACAGCATGTTCCGCTCTCTCAAGTGGTCGCTGCTGATTCTGGCCACGGTGGCCATGGCTCCCTTCGGCGGTATGCTGGCCTTGCTGTTGACGCACAATAATTTCAGCGTCTCCTCAGGCGTGGGCTTTCTGGCGCTCTTTGGCGTCTCGGTGCAGACCGGCGTCATCATGCTGGAATACATCAATCAATTGCGCGCGCACGGCCACTCCATCATCAAGTCGGCCATCGAAGGCGCTGTGCTGCGTCTGCGCCCGATCCTTATGACCATGCTGGTGGCAACGCTGGGCCTGCTGCCTGCCGCGCTTTCGCATGACATTGGCTCGGACTCGCAGCGGCCATTTGCCATCGTCATCGTCGGCGGCCTGATCACCACGCTGGCCATCAGCGTCTTTCTGCTGCCCACGCTCTACGTCTGGATTGCAGAAGATGGGGACATTCTTCCCCAGGTGGATTCGGATCTGGATATTTAAGGCAAAGGATTAGGAGTATGGCACTGAAGAATCAAGCAACGATGCTGCGCACCGCCTGCCTGTCTGCGTTGGCAGCCATGCTT
>DAHUZD010000181.1 GCA_027306745.1 Acidobacteriaceae bacterium | reverse complement strand
TCGTTGCGCTGGGCATTGAGCAGCTCGCCCAGCCAGTGCACCCCGGCTTGCGCGCACTGTTTGCGCTGGCAGAGATTGACGCCTCGCGCCGCCTGCGCACCTACGACATCGCCTTCCGCATTGCTCCGCGCCTCAACGCCGCCGGACGCATGGGAGCCGCCAGCGATGTCGTGGAACTTTTTACCACGCGCGACGCGGCCCAGGCACGCGGCCTGGCAGAAAAACTCCATCGCCTAAATGAAGAGAGGCGCAGCGTGGAGCAGCAGGCACTGGAGGCGATTGAGCGCCGCTTGCTTGAAGATGCCGCGCTGGCTTCTGCTCCGCTGTTGGTTGTCGATGGCGAGGGCTGGCATCGCGGCGTGCTGGGCATTTTAGCTTCGCGCGTGGTTGATCGCACAGGCAAGCCAGCGATTGTGATTGCGCATGAAGAGGGCGAGGCGCATGGCTCTGGCCGATCGGTGGAAGGTTTCCATCTGCTGAACGCCATCGAAAGTTGCAGCGATCTTTTTTCTCGCCACGGCGGTCACGCACAGGCGGTTGGTTTCTCACTTCCATCGACGCGCGTGCCGGAACTTCGCGAGCGCCTGTGTGCGTATGCAGTGGTAAATCTGGTGGCGTGCGGTTACACGGACGAACTGACCTATGAAGTGGAGCTGCCGCTGGATCGAGTGACGCCCGCGTTGGCCGCATGGGTGGAGCGCTTGGCTCCTTTCGGCATGGAGAATCCTGAGCCAGTCTTTCTGGCGCGCGCGGTTCACATCTGCGGTGCGCCACGGGTGATGAAGGAGCGGCATCTGCGCCTGCTGTTGGCGCAGCAACCGGGCGGTCCACAGACAACGGCTCTGGCTTGGAATTGGGCTGCACGGTTTTCCGCCTTGGGGCTGGGGGAGGGGGCCAGAGTGGACGTGGCGTACAGAATCCGGCCGGCAGAAAGTTGGCGCGGTCGTGCAGCAAGGTTGGAGTTGGAGATCGCCGGTCTGCGCGCGGCGCAATAATCGTTGCGTCCAACCCGGTTAAAGTGTTTTCAGAAACGCCTTGGCTTCTTCCAGTGCGGGGAATTCTTTTTCGTCCTGCTGAAATTCGCGTGAGTGCACGCAGCGGCGTCCTCCGCGCATACGCACGGGATGTTTCAGGTGCAGCATCTCGTGATACACCAGATATTCAATGGCAAAGCGCGGCGTCTGCGCTGTGTCAAAGACGCGGCTGACAACGATGGTGTTGTGGGCCGCGTCATAGTGGCCCAGCAGGCGGCGCGCGCGCTGGGTGCTCCACGTCAGCACGGGCTGGCCCAGCAGGCCGTCAAAAAAACGCTGGTTTAGATCGGCGAAGATTGCTTCCAGATTATAAAAATGCCCCTGTGCGGAGCTGATACGTTTTCTGCCGCGGCTGCGGCGCAATTGCTCGGCGCGCTCCAGCACGGCAGCACTGCCCAGGTATTGCCGGTAGCGGTGCGCGTGCGTCGGCGCGATGGATTTGCGATAGAGCTTGGCCAGCAAGATGTGTGCAATTGCCGCGAGCACGCTTGGCGGAGCGCCTTCCAACACATCGGAGAGACGCACCAGCGCCCTGCCTTCGCGCAGACGAATCGTTGTGTTCACGCTGGTGAAACGGTAGAAGCGCACATCAAAGTCTGGCATGGGAGCGCGCGGACGCAAAGCTCGATACTCGGCTGCAAAGATTTCTGCCAGCGTGCGAGGACGCGGCGCATATTCCAGAATCTCATCGGGAAAAATGCTCAACTGCAAGGCCGTGGAGGTCATGGCGTGGAGATCGCCTCCTGCGGGTTGAATGCCTCTCCGGCCAGAACACTGCGCAGCCAGTCGCCAGTGTGCGATCCAGACACGGCAGCTACTTCCTCCGGTGTGCCAGTGGCGACGATGTGTCCGCCGCCGGAGCCGCCTTCCGGGCCAAGATCAATAATCCAGTCCGCAGTCTTCAGCACGTCCAGATTATGTTCGATCACCAGCAGGGATCCGCCACTGTCGATCAACTGGCGGCAGGCGGAGAGCAGCTTGCTGACATCGTCAAAGTGCAGGCCGGTGGTTGGCTCATCCAAAATGTAGAGCAGCCGATTCATCAAAGATTTTCCTGTGCGGCTGCCGGAGGGTTTGGCATTGGCCAGGTGCGCGGCCAGCTTGACGCGCTGCGCCTCGCCCCCGCTGAGCGTGGTGGCGGACTGGCCCAGGCGGATGTAGCCGAGACCCACATCGTCGAGCACGCGCAGACGGTCTTGAATTTTTGGATGACCGGCGAAAAATTGCAACGCTTCATGAACGGTCATCGAAAGTACGTCGTGAATATTTTTTCCCTTGTAACGAATCTCCAGCGCGCGGGCTTTGTAGCGCGTGCCATTGCATTCCTCGCAGGGCAGTTCCACATCCGCGAGAAATTGCATCTCCACGGTGACTGTGCCGCTGCCATCGCAAACGTCACAGCGCCCGCCGGGCACGTTGAAGGAAAAATATCCCGCCGAGTATTTTCG
>DAHUZD010000167.1 GCA_027306745.1 Acidobacteriaceae bacterium | reverse complement strand
GGCTCGACATCCTTGTTATTCCGGGTGTATGGGTAGTGCGTCGCGAGGTGGAAAATGAAGCGCTGCTGCTGGCCTTTGTCCGGGAACGGGCTCAGCAGGTCGATACGCTGGCTTCGGTCTGCACCGGATCGTTTATTCTGGCAAAAGCCGGACTGTTGCAGGGGCGGAGCGCGACGACGCATTGGCGTTCACTCGGCTTGATGCAGGAAAAATTTCCTGATGTGCATGTGGATACACAATCCCATGTTGTGCAGGATGGCAATATCTTCACCTCGGCAGGCATTTCTGCTGGCATTGATATGGCGTTGCACGTAGTCGCAAAGTATTTTGGCGAGCCAGTGGCACGCGCCACCGCGCGTCATATGGAATATCCTTTCCCGGATTCCAACGCGCGGCGGGTGGAATTGTAGGCGATTTTTAATGGATGGCAGCGACGCTTTTTCAGCGCAGGCCCTCTGGATTCTTCGCTACGCTCAGAATGACGCTTTATTTGAATAAAACAAATGCCGCAGCGGAGGGGAAATCCTCTGCTGCGGCATTTGTCTGTTGCGAGGAAAATTATTGCAGGAGCGTTCCGTTTTCGCCGTTTTCCTTTTCATCGGGCGGAATCACCACGGCTGCGCCCACCTTGTCGCCCTCTTCCAGGTTCAGCAGCTTGACGCCCTGCGTCGAGCGGCCCGCCTCGCGGATGGTTTTGGTGTCGATGCGGATGATCTTGCCAAATTGGCTGATCACCATCAACTCGCTGGATTCATCGACCAGTTGAATGGAGCTAACCTTGCCATTCTTGGCCGTGGTCTTCACGTTGATGACGCCCTTGCCGCCGCGCGATTGCAGCCGGTACTCGTCCACATCCGTGCGTTTGCCAAAGCCATGCTCGGTCACGGAGAGGATCAGGCAGGCGCAGGCGCCGCCGACCTCGGTCTTTTTGCGCTCGCTGGGCGTGACGGCTGCGCCGACCAGGTAATCCTTGGCTCCGAGGTCGATGCCACGCACGCCATAGGCAGGTCGGCCCATGGAACGTACATCGTTTTCGTCAAAGCGAATCGCCATTCCCTCATGCGTTGCCAAAAAGACCACCTGCTTGCCGTCGGTGATGCGTGCAGCGACCAGTTCGTCTTCCTTATCCACGCCAATGGCGATGATGCCGCGTGCCATGACGTTGGAAAAATCCTTGAGCGGCGTGCGCTTCACCGTACCGTTGCGCGTGGCGAAGAAGATGAACTTGCCCTCTTCCTCCAAATTGCGCACAGGCAGAATGGCGCAAACCTTTTCGCCCGGTTGCAGGTTGAGCAGGCTGGCGATGGCCTTGCCCTTGCCCGCAGCGCCCACGTCGGGAATCTCATAGACCTTGAGCCAATACACGCGGCCCGTGTTGGTGAAGTAGAGCAGATAGGCATGCGTGGAATCGACGATCAACTGCTCGACGAAATCCTCCTCGCGCGTCTTCATGCCCATGCGTCCCTGGCCGCCGCGCCGCTGCTGGCGATAGGTGGTGAGCGGCGTGCGCTTCAAGTAGCCGGAGTGCGAGACGGTGATGGCCACCTGCTCATCGGCGATCAGGTCTTCCAGTTGCAACTCGGCGCTTTCGTCGAGAATCTGTGTGCGGCGCTCGTCGCCGTAGTCTTTCTTGACCGCTTCCAATTCCTTGACGATCACAGCGCGCAGCTTCTTTTCACTGGCCAGAATGGACTCGTACTCAGCGATGCGGTCACGCACATCCTTCAACTCATGCAGCAACTCGTCAATCGAAAGCTGCGTGAGTCGATAGAGTTGCAATTCGAGAATGGCGTCGATCTGGCGGTAACTGAGAATCAGCGTGGCCACCGTGGACTGCGACAGATCCACGCCGTACTTGGCTGCATCCAACGTGACGCCGCGCAGTTCACTGCCTTGCAGCTTGATGGACTTGCCGGAGAAGTATTGGAAGAGGCTCTCGCGCGCATCGGGCCGCGATGTGGAGCCGCGAATGATCTTGATGACGCTGTCTAGGTGGTCGAGCGCGATCTGGTAGCCGAGCAAAATATGTTCACGGTCGCGGGCCTTTTGTAGCAGGAAGGCGGTGCGACGGCGCACCACATCCACGCGATGATCCAAAAAGTGACGGATGGCCGCAGGCAGGCTCAGCTCTCGTGGCTGGCCGTTGACCACGGCCAAAAAGATCATCGAAAAACTTTCCTGCATCTGCGTGTGCTTGTAAAGCTGGTTGAGAACGATCTGCGACTCTGCGCCACGCTTCAATTCAATGACGATGCGCATGCCGTCGCGATCGCTTTCATCGCGCACGTCGCTGATTTCGTCAATGATCTTTTCGTTGACCAGCGCGGCGATGCGCTCGATCAGCTTGGACTTGTTCACCTGATAGGGAATTTCGGTAACGATGATGGACTGGCGGCCTTGCGCCATGTTCTCCGTGGCCACGCGAGCGCGCATCAGGAAGCGTCCGCGACCGGTCTTGTATGCCTCCACAATGCCGGACCGGCCATAAATAAAGCCGCCCGTGGGGAAGTCTGGCCCTTGCACGTGCTTCATCACTTCGATCAGCCCGGCCTGCGGATTGTTGACCATCTCGATGGCCGCGTTGACGATCTCCGTCAAATTGTGCGGCGGAATGTTGGTGGCCATGCCGACGGCGATGCCGCTTGATCCGTTGACGATCAGATTGGGAATGCGAGTCGGCAGCACGGCGGGTTCGCTGGTGCTTTCGTCGTAGTTGGGAACAAAGTCGACCGTGTCTTGGTCAATGTCCGCGAGCAATTCGCCCGCCAAGCGCGTCAGGCGCGCCTCAGTGTAGCGCATGGCAGCCGGCGGATCGCCGTCCACGGAACCAAAATTTCCCTGGCCATCCACCATCACATAGCGAATGGAAAAGGGCTGCGCCAAACGCACCAGCGTGTCGTAGATGGAAGCGTCGCCGTGCGGGTGATACAAGCCCATGGCCTGACCGACAACCTTGGCGCACTTGGTGTACTTTTTGTTGTGCTGCAGGCCCATCTCGTGCATCGTGTAGAGCACGCGCCGGTGCACCGGCTTCAGGCCGTCGCGCACATCCGGCAGCGCACGTCCGATGATGACCGACATTGAGTAGTCGAGATACGATCGCCGCATCTCCTCTTCAATGTTGATGGGGATCAGGTTGAGCGCACCGGGGCCAGACGGCGTTGTGCCATCCGGTGGATTGCCGCCGTTACCAAGGGGGAGTTGTGGGTTCTGATCGTCTGCCATGTGTGAAGTGAGAAGGCGCTCCTGCCAGCAAAGATTCGGCGAATGCGCCGTTCGGGATTCCGTGCTTCCCAGCTTCTATGATATGCATCCAATGCATGGAGGGCAACGTGCGGAGTGCAGAAAACTTGCCGCAAAAAATTGACAACTCTATGATAAACTGTGGTTGTCTGGGGACGTGCGCCTTGGCGTGACCACGATCCGGTCACTTTGACCAGCCGCCGCGGCTTTTGACCGCATGGAACGTCCAACTCTCGGACAACAAAATTTACGCATCGCGCAGCGATGCGGCGAGGCGCATTCACTTTGGAAGATAAATTCGAAGACGACATTGACAATATCATCGACACCGGCAAGGAAAAGGGCTACCTGACCTTTGGCGAGGTCAACGACCTGCTGCCGAGTGATGTCCACTCCCCGGACGATCTCGATGAACTGATGACCACCATCGGCTCGCAGGGCATTGATCTGCTCGACGAAGGGCCGAAGTTTGGCACGGACAAGTTTGAGCCGGAAGCTGGCGAGGAAAGCGAAGACGTTGAACTCGACCTGACGCCGGGCGCAATGGAGAACACCAAGGACCCGGTGCGCATGTACTTGCGCGAAATGGGCACGGTGCCGCTGCTGACCCGCGAAGGCGAAGTCGAAATAGCCCGCCGCATTGAGCGCGGCCAGATGCGCGTGATGAAGGCCATTTCGCGCTCCTCCATCGTGATCCGTGAGATCATGGCTCTCGGCGAAGACCTGAAGCGCGGCGTGCGCAACATCAAGGAAGTCGTTGTCTTTGATGAGGAAGAGATCACCGAAGAGGTGGTACAGGCGCGCGTCAAGCAGACAACGGCGCGCATTGACGCCCTGGTGAAGCACCAGAAAAAAGCGCAGCACCTGGCCGAAAAGCTGGCCGACATCAATCCCAAGGAAAAAACCAAGGCCCGCGAATACCGCAAGACGCGCTGGGCGCTGGGACGTGAGCGTGTGGCCGTTTCGCGCGTCGTGCGCGAGCTGCGGTATACCAATGGCGAACGCAAACGTCTGCTGGACAAACTGAACAAGACCGTAGACGCCATGCGCACGCTGGAGCGGCAGGTAAAGACCCTCGACCAGAAATACGAGCAATCCAAAAGCGAGGAGATGCGCAAGGAGTACCGCCGCCAGCAGAAGAATTGCAAGACCGACCTGGAAAAGCTGGAAGCCGATGCAGGCGTTTCCGTCGCGGAGCTGAAGCGCACGCAGCGCGAAATGATCCAAGGCGACATGGATGCCGAACAAGCCAAGCGCGAGCTGATTGAAGCCAACCTGCGCCTGGTCGTCTCCATCGCCAAAAAGTACACCAACCGCGGCCTGCAATTTCTAGACCTGATTCAAGAGGGCAACATTGGCCTGATGAAGGCCGTTGATAAATTCGAATACCGCCGCGGCTACAAGTTCTCCACCTACGCCACCTGGTGGATCCGTCAGGCAATTACCCGCGCGATTGCCGATCAGGCGCGCACCATCCGCATCCCGGTGCACATGAGTGAGACCATCAACAAGCTCATCCGCACCTCGCGTCAGCTGGTGCAGGAGCTGGGCCGCGAGGCCAGCTCCGAAGAAATCGCCAAGCGTATGGACATTCCCGTGGCCAAGGTGCGCAAGGTGCTCAAAATCGCGCAGGAACCAATCTCGCTGGAAACTCCAATCGGCGAAGAGGAAGATTCGCACTTGGGCGACTTCATTGAAGATCAGCAGGCGGTTTCGCCCTCCGAGGCGGTCATCAGCGTCAACCTGAAGGATTACACTTCACAGGTGTTGCGCACGCTGACGCCGCGCGAAGAGCGCGTCATCAAGATGCGCTTCGGCCTGGGCGATGGCTCCGAGCACACACTCGAAGAGGTTGGCCAGAGCTTCCAAGTCACACGCGAACGCATTCGCCAGATTGAAGCCAAGGCCCTGCGCAAGCTGCGCCATCCATCGCGTTCACGTAAACTGCGCGCCTTTGTGGAAGGCGTGCAGGGCGAGCCTATGTAATTCGCTGTATCTGCAATGAAAAACGTCGAGTCATTCTGAGCGAAGCGAAGAATCCAGAGGGTGCATGCTGCATGGAAGTGACCAGCACTCTCTGGATTTTTTCTCACTATATAAACTCCAAATGGCTGCGAATTTTCTTGCACGCTCCCTGCCATTTCCCGATAGCACCAGCCGCAGGCGCATCGCTTGATTTTCGGATTCTTGGCCTAAAATCACATTAGGAGCCGCGCGCGTGCCCTTGTTTCCCATCTTCTTGACGCTCGCTGGACGGCGCTGCCTGGTGGCAGGCGCAGGCAATGTTGCCGCCGAAAAAATCGCCAGCTTGCTGCATGCTCAGGCCCATCTCACCGTTGTCGCGCCCGAGGCCCTGCCCGCAGTTGCGCAACAAGCCGCTGCCGGAAGTTTCCTTTGGCATCCGCGCGCATTTGCAGCCAGCGACCTGGACGATGTCTTCCTCGTCGTCGCAGCCACATCTTCGCCAGAAGTGAATCACCAAATCTTCACGCTGGCCAGTGAACGCAGAATCCTCTGCAACTCCGTGGATGACCCGCCCAACTGCGATTTCTATTTTCCCTCCATTGTCGAACGCGGAGATTTGCAAATCGCCATTTCGACCGCGGGCGAAAGCCCGGCGTTGGCCCAACGACTGCGCAAAGAGATCGATGCGCAGCTCGCACCGGATTTAGGCGGGCAACTAGCGCAGCTTGGCCAGTTGCGGCGCGAAGTGCTGGCTGCACTGCCGCCCGGAGAAGAGCGCAAACAATTGCTGCACACATTAGCGGCCATGCCTGTCTGTGAACTGCCAGCCTGCCCAGCGCGCCAGCGCGCGCAAAAAAAACAATAGCAAGCTTCATTCTCTTGCCCCGATTGAGGACTTCAATGGATCCCAGAAGTGCGCGCATAAATATATATCGCATTACGATATAATTTTTTTATGGCAACCAGCACGCGGCCAAGCCAACCCTCTCCTTCTGCCAAAAAGCCCGCTCGCGCCGGGAAGCCGGGACTGCCGGGCGTGCGTGAGCTGGCCCATTTTCGCTACACATTGCGTAAATTTGTTCGCTTCAGCGAAGCAGCTGCACGTTCCTGCGGGGTAACGCCGCAACAGCACCAACTGCTGCTGGGCATCGCCGGATTTTGCGAACAGGGCCAGGCGACGCTGTCTGACTTGGCCGAGTTTTTGCAGGAGCGGCACAATTCCGTAGTGGGCCTGGTGGAGCGTGCAGCGCAACGCGGCCTGGTGCGCAAACAGCCCTCAAAAAAAGATGGCCGCGCCGTGTTGGTCTCGCTGACACC
>DAHUZD010000164.1 GCA_027306745.1 Acidobacteriaceae bacterium | reverse complement strand
TGGGATTGTCTGGCGCAATGGCCATGGCCTTGCGAAAGGCGGTCTCAGCAGACTCGTAATGTTTTTGCCGTTCCTCAAGCGCTCCCTGCAAAAAGTCGATGTACATCTTTTGCTGCGGCTGCGTGCTCAAGGCTGCCGCTTGGTCGAGCGTATCCGTGGCTTCCGTCCATCGGCGCAAGCGGGTATAGGTCTGCACCAGGGCCAATAGCACGGCTCGATTCTGGCCAGAAATTTTGCGCGTCTTGTCCGCGTCTGCATTGGCCGGAGCTGTTTGCAGCAGCGACTTTTCCAGCTCGATGGCCTGCTCGGGCTTGCCTGTATCCACCAGCTCACTGGCCAGCGTCAGCTTCATATCCACGGATTGGGGAAAGGCCTGCACGCCTTCCTGCGCCGCGGTCAGCGCCTGTGGCCACGCATGGACATCCCGCTCGGCGTCGACTTCGCTTTGATAGCCATGCTCCGCGTAATCGCCGCCAAGGGCGATCAGTTTTTTGTAGGTCGCCACGGCATCGGCAGTCTTGCCCTGCTCCCGTTGCACGTTGGCCAGCCGATCCAGAAAAATTCCCAAGTTGTTTTTTTCGCCGTCGGTGTAGACGCCGTTGGTGTGCGTGGCCCCGGCCACCAGCTTTTGCAGGCCGTCAGCGGCGCTTTGCAAATGTCCCTGCGCCTCGTCCAGCAGGGCGCGGTTGTAATGCACCTCCACGGAGTCCGGCTCGTTTTTTTCCGCCTTGGCCAATGCAATTTGTGCACGGTTCAGGTGGCCTTGTTCTCGTTCCAGCTCCGCTACGCGCAGATCAGACTGTACATCGTCGGGGTCTTCAGCAGAGATGCCTTCAAAAAGTTTGAGCGCCTGACGGGTGTGCCCGGTTTGCAGTAGATCCTGTGCCAGCGCGCGCTGCGCGTCCAGGTTGTCCGGGTCGTTATCGAGAGCATTCTGGTAAGCGGCAATTGCATTTTTGGTGTCGTGCGCCTGGTCGTACGCGCCGCCGAGCACGAAGGAAATCTTCGGCGTGCGGTCGTCCAGAGAAACGCTGTTGAGCACTTGAATCACATGCTGCCAATCGCCTTGGCTGCCATAGAGCCGCGCCAGGCCCAGCACGGCGTCTTCAGAGTTGGGATCGATGTTGTGCGCGGCCTGCAACTGCTCCTGCGCCTTGTCCATCTGGTGGTTCAACCCATACAACTGGCCCAGCATCAGATGATTTTCAATTTTGTCCGGTTGCAGTTGCACAATTGTCTGGAATTGTTCAATTGCCAGCTTGAGCATCTCTGGCGACGGCTGGCTGGAGCCATCGCCGAGCGAGCGCAGGTAGACGCGGCCCAGCAGCTTGTGCGCGTCCAGATTGTCCGGGTGCTGCTGCAAAACCATCTGCGCCGTGTTGATCGCGTCACGCACATTGCCCATGCGGAAGTACAGATCGGCCAGGCTGTTCTGCAGAAAAGGAGCCTTCGGATCAAAGTTCATGGCCAGCTTGTATTGTTCGACAGCCTGCGTGGCCAGGTCGGCGTTGCCGCTCTCCGTGGCGGAGTCCTCATACAAATGGCCCAACGTGAAGTGATAGTAGGCCTCTGCGCGCGCGTCAGCGCCGGATGCGGCTTGAACCGGCGGTGTTTTCGCGGCGGCCAACGTCGGGGCAGTCGTCACCAGCAAAGCGCTCGCCAGCACCGCTGGAAGCGTCCAGCTTGCGTGCAGCCGTGGCTGCGTCTTCGTCCGCGATTTTCTGTTCTGCCGATGCACCGTCATGGATGTATTGCGCGCCTTTCCCTCTCCGCGGCTTCGCGCGGACACGCGCCCCGTGTGGCATCGCCGCCGTGCGCGCTAGCAAGGATTGTACGCCTGCCGCATTGCAGATGGAGTCGGATGCGGGTTGCTCGCGCCGGGCCGTTTTAGTGGCGGAAGTGGCGCATTCCCGTCAACACCATCGCCACGCCCAACCGGTCGGCTGCTGCGATCACTTCGGCGTCGCGCACCGAGCCGCCGGGCTGCACCACCGCCGTTGCGCCCGCCTGCACCACCGTCTCCAATCCATCGGGGAATGGAAAGAAAGCGTCGGAGGCCGCCACGCAACCCGCCAGCGGCAGCACAGCCTTCATCGCGCCAAATTTGGCAGCATCCACGCGGCTCATCTGCCCTGCGCCAATGCCCAGCGTCTGGCCGGCACGCGCGTAGACGATTGCATTCGACTTGACGTGCTTGCAGACCCGCCAGGCAAAGTGCAGCGCGTGCAGCTCGGCCTCGGTGGGCTGGCGCTGGGTCACCGTCTTCAAATCCTGCGCCGTCACCTTGCCGCGATCCACGTCTTGCAACAATAGGCCGCCGGAGATTTGCTTCACCATGCGCGTCGTCTGCGAGGGCAGGGCCTGCACCAGTCGCAGATTTTTCTTTGTGGCGAAGATGGCCTTGGCCTCTGCCGTGTAACTGGGCGCAACGATGGCCTCGACGAAGAGCTTGGCAATCTCCGTGGCGGCCTCGCCATCCACTTCGCGGTCAATGCCGATCACCGCGCCGAAGGCCGAGACGGGATCCGCGGCCAGCGCTTTTTGATAGGCCTCCAGCACCGTAGCTCCCGTGGCGACGCCACACGGGTTGGTGTGTTTAATGATGGCCACAGCCGGCTGCTCGAACTCGTGCACCAATTCCCAGCAGGCATCCAGATCCACCAGATTGTTGTAGCTCAATTCCTTGCCTTGGAACTGTTGCAGACCGGCAATGCCTGCTCCGCTGCCGTCGGCGTACAGCGCCGCGTTTTGATGCGGATTTTCTCCATAACGCAGCGACATTGTCTGCGGATAGGCTAGGCGCAGCGTAACGGGCAGCGGAGCTGCGGCTGTCGCCGGAAGCTGCACTGCGGCCTCTTCTTCCAATAACTCTGGAATGGCCTCCAGTGCATTCGCAATGCCCAGGTCATAGGCTGCCGTCAGTGCAAAGGCCTGCTTGGCCAGCCGCCAGCGCGTTGCCCGACACATCTTGCCTTGGTTCGCTTGCAATTCCTCGGTCAGCGCGGCGTAGTCGGCCACGTTCGTCACCACGGCGACATCTTCAAAATTTTTCGCAGCCGAGCGCACCATCGACGGTCCGCCAATGTCGATGTTCTCGATCAGTTCGCCAAAGTGGACGCCGGGTTTGTTCAGCGTGGCTGAGAAGGCGTACAGATTCACCACCACCATGTCGATGGGCAGAATGCCATGCTCGCTCACCGCCTGCTGGTGTTCGCGTTTGGAGCGGATATGCAGAATGCCGCCGTGCACCTTGGGGTGCAGCGTCTTGACGCGGCCATCGAGCATCTCCGGGAAGCCGGTCAACTCAGAGATGTCCTGCACAGGCAGACCGGCCTCACGCAGCGTGCGCGCCGTGCCGCCGGTGGAGATCAGTTCCGCACCCAAACCATGCAGCACGCGGGCAAAGTCCACGATGCCGCTCTTATCCGTCACGCTGAGCAGCACGCGGCGCACAGCCT
>DAHUZD010000152.1 GCA_027306745.1 Acidobacteriaceae bacterium | reverse complement strand
GTCGCCGGACTGCGCATCGGCGCACGCACCGCAATCTCAGGTGAAGATGAGGCCGGCTCTGCCGCTGTTGCCGATCCACCCTGCAAAACCATGCGCTGCGGCTGCGGACGCGACGGCACGGCGATCTCCTTGCCATCCGGTCCGACGATCTGCATGCGGTACAGAATGCGCACCGTATCCTCTTGGAAGCGGGTCATCATCGCTTCAAAGGCCTCGAAGGATTCGCGCTTGTACTCGATCAAAGGATCCTGCTGGCCGTAACCGCGCAGGCCAATGCCTTCCTTGAGCTGGTCCATCGCCAGCAGATGATCCTTCCACAATCCATCCAGCACGCTGAGCATAATCATGCGCTCATGGTGGCGCATGGCCTGCGCACCGACGATCTGCTCCTTGGCCGCATAGCGTTGCTTCAGTCCGTCAAAAAGCGCCTCGCCCAGCTCATGGCGGTTCAACTCGTGTGCAGCGACGCCTTCGACCTCCAGGTCAAAGCCGAACTGCACGATCAACTGATCCTTCAACGCCTTCAAATCCCACTGGTCGGGATGGATGCGTTCCGGCGCATACACATCGAGAGCGTTGCTCAGCAGCGTGGTCACATACTCTTCGATGATGAGCTGCTTTTCGTCTAACCCTTCCAGCAACTGGCGGCGCAGGCCATAGACGGCCTCGCGCTGCTTGTTCATCACGTCGTCGTATTCCAGCACGTGCTTGCGCGATTCGAAATTTTGCGCCTCGACGGCCTTCTGCGCAGCCTCAATGCGCCGCGAGATCATCTTGGACTCGATGGGCATTCCCTCTTCCATGCCCATGCGCTGTAACAGCGTGGAGACCCACTCGCGCGCAAAGATGCGCATCAGGTCATCTTCCAGCGAAAGGAAGAAGCGCGAAGCACCCGGGTCGCCCTGGCGTCCAGCGCGTCCGCGCAACTGGTTGTCCACGCGGCGGGACTCATGCCGCTCCGTGCCAATGATGAACAGACCGCCGGCCTCGTTCACCGCTGCGCGCTCTTCAGCAGCCTGGGCATCATGCGCGGCCAGGGCCTGCTTCCACTCCGTCTCGGCGCACTCAAACTCCTGCCCCTGGTAATAAAAGCTCGTGCTGCCCGCCGGAGCTACGGGCGAAATGGCTCCCTCCGCTGCGTTCACCGATCGCGCGCGGCCCTTTTTCACCAGCTCCTGCTTGGCCATGAACTCGGCATTGCCGCCCAACAAAATATCGGTGCCGCGTCCGGCCATGTTGGTGGCAATGGTGACCATGCCGAGGCGTCCGGCCTGCGCCACAATCTCGGCTTCGCGCTCGTGATACTTCGCGTTCAGCACCACATGACGCACACCCTTGCGCTGCAAAATCTGCGAGAGCAATTCCGATTTCTCAATGGATGTGGTGCCGACCAGCACAGGCTGCTTCTGCTCATGCAGCCGCGCGATCTCATCGGCCACGGCAAAGTATTTTTCCTTGGCTGTGCGGAAGACCACGTCAGGATTTTCCAAGCGGCGCATCGGCTTGTTTGTCGGAATCACGACAATTTCAAGCCTGTAAATCTTGTCGAACTCCGCTGCTTCGGTCTCGGCTGTTCCGGTCATACCGGCTAGTTTTTTGAAAAGGCGAAAATAATTCTGAAAGGTGATCGTGGTCAGCGTCTGATCTTCGCGGCGGACGGCGACGCCTTCCTTGGCTTCGATCGATTGATGCAGGCCATCCGACCAACGGCGGCCCGGCATCAAGCGGCCCGTAAACTCATCGACGATGATAATCTCTCCGTCTTTGACCACGTACTGCACATCGCGCTTGTACAGGGCGTGCGCCTTGATGGCCGTCTCCACATAATGCTTCAGATCCCAATTTTCAGGGTCAGCGATGCTCTCAATGCCCAGCAGCTTTTCAATCTTTACCCAGCCCTCATCGGTCACGCCGATGGTGCGGTGCTTTTCATCCACTACGTAATCGCCGGTGAGAATTTTCTCGTCTAAATTCTCAATCTCCTCGCCCATCTCCAGTTGCGGAATAAATTTGCAAACGCGCTCGTACTTGTCCGTGGTCTGGTCGGTGGGGCCGCTGATAATGAGCGGCGTGCGCGCTTCATCGATCAGGATCGAGTCCACTTCGTCCACGATGGCGAAGTGCTGGCCGCGTTGCACACAATCGGCCAGCTCAAACTTCATGTTGTCGCGCAGGTAGTCGAAGCCAAACTCATTGTTGGTGCCATAGGTGATGTCACCGGCATAGGCGGCCCGGCGCTGCACATCATCCAGATCATGCACGATCACGCCCACCGTGAGGCCGAGGAAGGTATGCAGCTTGCCCATCCACTCCGCGTCACGCTTGGCCAGGTAGTCATTCACCGTGACCACATGTACGCCGTGGCCAGCCAGCGCATTCAAATAACACGGCAGCGTGGCCACCAGCGTTTTGCCTTCGCCGGTTTTCATTTCGGCGATCTTGCCCTGGTGCAGCACCATGCCGCCGATCAACTGCACATCAAAGTGGCGCATCTGCAACACGCGGCGTCCGGCCTCGCGCACCACGGCAAAGGCCTCTGGCAGCAGATCGTTCAGCGCCTCGTTCTCGACGCGCGTGCGCTCCTCTGGATCGTCAATGCCGGCGATCCGCTCGCGGATGCGGGCACGGAACTCCTCCGTCTTGGCGGCAAGCTGCGCGTCGGTGAGCTGCTGCATCTGCGGCTCCAGCGCATTGATGGCGGCCACCACGGGCAGCATGCGCTTCACGGCGCGTTCATTGCTGGTTCCAAAAATTTTGGCGAGTACGGCGTTAATCAAGCTGGAAGTTTCCTTTGCGCGTTCGTCCCCCCGCCGCACAGCAGGGTGAGGCCTGCGCAGCCGGTGCTGGGAGTGGCTGTCTTTAGTTTAGTCGAGCCGCAGCAGAAACAGGGATCCAGCGTTGGGCGACAGCCAAGAAAGCGGCCACAGGATCCATCTCCCGTGACCGCTTTGCAGAGTTATGTGAATCGGCCATGCTTACCGGCGTCCACCGCCGCCGCCGTGGAAGCCGCCTCCTCCACCATGGAAGCCGCCACCACCGAACCCACCGCCGTGGCCGAAGCTGCCACCGCCGCCGTGGAATCCTCCTCCGCCAAATCCACCACCGCCCCGGTTGAACCCGCCACCGAAGCTGCGTTGCTGCGCGAAACTATGCTGAGCAAAGTTGCCGCCGCGGAAGCCGCCATTGTTGAAACCGCCAGAGCGGGCGAAGCTGTTGCCACCAAAGTTGCGCTGTTGGGCAAAGCCACCATTGCCACGGAAGTTGTTTCCGAATCCGTTGTTGCCGAAGCTGCGCTGCTGCGCGAAGCTATGCTGCGCGAAGTTGCCGCCGCGGATGCCACCGTTGTTGAAGCCGCGCTGGCCAAAGCTCTGCGGCATACGATTGGAGGCCATCAAGGTTTGCCCGCCACGGCCCGCAAAACCAGAGTGGCTCAAGCTATGGTTGGCCGTAATCAACGGACGTGCCGTGCCGCGCATTCCACCCTGGAAGCCGCTGCCGCCGAAGCCGCGTTGCTGCGTTGCACCCAAAGCGTGGATCGTGCCGTGGTTCTGCATCAACCCACGATTCTGCATGGTGCCGCGCACCGGATCTTGGATGCCATTGTGGAAGCCGTTGGCGCCACGATTGAATCCGCCTGCGCCTGCCGGGCCGTTGTAGACGTTGTGCACGCGATTGCCCACGTTGTTGATGTTGCGATTGAGCATGAAGTCGCCGTTGTGCCAGTAGCCGCCCTCATAGCCGCGGCCGTAGTAACCGCCGCCATAGTTGATGCCACCGTAGTAGCCAACATTTCTGCCCCAATAGCCTTCATGCCAGTTGTAAAAGCCGCCACCCCAGCCCCAATAGCCGGGCGTCCAAAGTGCACCCATAAAAGGCGGCATGATCCACGCACCGGGCATCCAGACGTAGGCTTCATCCTGCCAGCCCCAATAGCCGGGCGTCCAAATGTATCCATCCCCCGGGCAGGGCGGCTGGTAGTAGGCATACATGGGAAAGACGGGCGGCGCAAAGCCAACCGAGAGAAAAACTCCTGCATGCGCTGCGGGTGGAATTAGAAACACTGTCACGGCCAGAACCAGCACGAGACCGAGGATGGGGGAACGAAGGGTACGCATTGCGCGCCTCCTGTGCATTCCGCCTCTGGGTATCCGCGTCTGCATTGCGGCTTCCGGGGCGGAACTCCCGGCGGGGCTGGGTGGCGGGTCTTGCTTGCAGCCTGCCATCCCGCTCTGCCACTACTATAGACGCACATGTGGCAAAAGAGTTGTGTGGCGGCTGGGTAACTTGGCTCCCTAGGGGAATTTTGCCCGGATTTTCCACGGGATTCGCTACCGCATTCGGTACAGTGGCTGCTACAGTTAGGGCAGGCAGCGCATGTTTCTTCGATCGCAGAACGTTCATTTTATTGGCATTGGCGGCATTGGCATGAGCGGGATTGCCGAAATCCTGCTCAACATGGGCTTTGCTGTCTCAGGCAGTGACCTGCGCCGCTCTCCGCTCACGGACCGATTGGCGGCCTTGGGCGCAACCATCTACGAAGGCCATGCCGCCGCGCATGTCGCCACAGCCGACGTGGTGGTGACCACCTCCGCGCTGAGCCAGCAAAACCCGGAGGTGCTGGCCGCGCGCGTCCGGCACATTCCCATCATTCAACGTGCAGAGATGCTAGCCGAGCTGATGCGCCTGAAGTACGGCATCGCCGTAGCTGGCATGCATGGCAAAACCACAACGACCTCCATGATCGCCGCCGTGCTGGCTGCAGGCGGGCTGGACCCAACGGTGGTCGTGGGCGGGCGCGTCGATGCGCTCGGTTCCAATGCGCGGCTGGGCAAGTCCGAATACATGGTGGCTGAGGCCGATGAAAGCGACCGCAGCTTTTTGAAGCTGCCGCCAATTTTAGCCGTGGTAACCAACCTCGACCGCGAACACATGGATTGCTATCGCGATCTGCGCGATGTGGAAGACGCCTTTGTCGAGTTTATGGACCGGGTTCCCTTTTACGGCGCCAGCACAGTCTGCTTGGATGATCCGATGCTGGCCACGATTCTGCCGCGTCTCCACCGCCGCATCCACACCTATGGCGCCTCGCAACAGGCTGAGTATCGCCTGCTGCCTATCGCTGCCTCGGCTGAAAAAAATTCTCCCGTGCTGGCGCGCTTTT
>DAHUZD010000133.1 GCA_027306745.1 Acidobacteriaceae bacterium | reverse complement strand
GAAAACCTTTGCGCTGCGAGACAGCGATGGCCAATGCATCGCCTAGCGCGAGCATGGCTGTGGTGGAGGCCGTAGGCGCAAGGCCCAAACCGCAGGCTTCCTGCGCCACGGAGCAATCCAAGGCCACGTCACTGGCCAGCGCCAGCGTGGAGCGCAGATTGCAGGTGAAGCTGATGAGCGCGTCGCCTAGGCGCTTCAACATCTCCAGCAGCAGCAGAATCTCTTCCGTCTCGCCACTGGCGGAGAGCGCCAGCACGACATCGCCCTTGGCCAGCACGCCCAGGTCGCCATGGCGCGCCTCGGCCGGATGCAGAAACAGAGCCGGGCTGCCAGTGGAGCTGAGCGTGGCGGCGATCTTTTGCGCGATCAGGCCGCTTTTGCCCATGCCTGTGACGACGACGCGACCGCGCGATTGTCCACAGGCCAGCAGAATTTCCACGGCGCGCGCGAATGGGGCGGCCATGGGGCCGTCCAGCCGCGCGGCCAGCGCCAGCAGGGCTTCGGCCTCAATGCGCACCAGTCGGCTGGGTGCAAAGGTGCCGGATTGGGCGGAGGCGCTAGAGGTCATGGCGTGCAAAATTCCCTGCGGAAAACGCTTTGATGGTACCAGAATTATGAGTTGTAGCGCGCAGGTGCTAGCGGGGAGCGGGATTCTGGCGGCGCATTGCAGTAGACTGGCTGCAAGGTGAGCTGTGCCGCATGCTGCATAGCCGCAGGAGGGTCGCGTGCGAAGAAATGCACTGGTCATTTTAGGATTGGTCGTCGGCATCACGTTGATGCTGTGGTCGGGCGTAATGGCCTATCGTGAGCGCCGTGCCGCGCAGATGCAGGCTTCGCAGCCGGTGGCTTTGGCGCCAGAGGCGGGCAACCCGGACACAGTGGATGCGGCCAGCTCCGATCCCAACTCTCCGCAGGCGCAGGGACTGCCGGACATGCGCGGAAAATTGGCGCCCGGCTTTACGCTGAAGACTCCCGACGGCAAAACGGTTGCGCTGTCTGACTACAAGGGCAAGGCCGTGCTGATCAACTTCTGGGCCACGTGGTGCGCGCCTTGCAAGTTGGAGATGCCGTGGCTGATCGATTTGCAAAAACAATATGCCGCGCAGGGTTTTACCGTGCTGGGCGTTTCTGAGGATGATCCTCCCTTTGCGCAGGTCGGCACATTTGCGCAGAAGATGGGCGTCAATTATCCGGTGGTGGTGGCCAATGATGCGGTGAACCACGCCTACGGCAACGTGGATGGATTGCCGACATCCTATTATGTTGGGCGCGATGGGAAAATTGTTGCCGAGACGGCGGGGCTGATCTCCAAGGATGACATTGAGGCCAACATCAAAAAGATTTTGGCCACCAAGGGATAGCGGAGCCGGGATGAGTCAATCGATGCAACGCACAGGCCGGCGCGGCGCAGCAGTTTTGCTGGCGGGATTGTGTTGGCTGTGCGGCGGTCCGCTGCAGGCACAGGCCTCAGGCTGGCAGCCGCAGGAGAGGGGATTGGGGCTGCAGGATGCAGGGCACTCTGCGCCAGGCTGGGTGCAGTTGGTCTCGTCCCGGCAGATCGCCGTGCAGGCGCGACGCGCGCAAACGGTGGAGCTGAAATTTGCGATTCAGGATGGCCTGCACATCAATGCGCACCAGCCGCGATCGCCGTATTTGATTCCGACGACGTTGACGCTCTCGGCTCCGGCGGGCGTGCATGTGCTGGGTGTGGAGTATCCGCAGGCCAAGGATTACCACTTCGCCTTTTCGCCCAAGGATGCACTGAGCGTCTACACCGGCAGCCTGCACATTCTTGTGCATCTGCGCGCGCAGCCCGGCGCGTTTGCCATGCCGGCATCGCTGCGCTACCAGGCCTGCGACAATCACATGTGCAATCCACCCAAGACGCTCACCTTTACGCTGCACGGCGTGGCACAATAAAAAATCAATTCCACACGAGAGAAAAAAATCGAATGACGCAACCAAACGCGCAGCATCCCTCCGTCGCCAGCACGTTGACCTTTGAACAAAAACTAGATCGACTGGCCGAAGTGGCCGTGCGCATCGGCCTGGGCCTGGGCGCAAGCAATGGCCCGGTGCAGGAGTTGGTGATGACCGCCTCGACTGACGCATTGCCGCTGGCGCGACGCATCACCGAGCAGGCTTACAAAGCGGGCGCAGTGCTGGTGACCACGTTGCTCTCCGACGAAGCGATGGCGCTGGCGCGGTACCGCAATGCGCCGGATGCAAGTTTTGACCGCGTAGCGCAGTGGATGCAAGATGGCATTGCCACGGCCTATCGCAGCGGTGCAGCACGGCTGGCGATTGCCGGCGGCAATCCCGCGCTGCTCGCAAAAGAAGACCCGGCGAAGGTGGGACGCGCTAACGCCGCTTTCTCCAAGGCCAGCAAACCGGCGATGGAGTTGATCACGCGCCATGAGATCAACTGGACCATTGTCGCCAGCGCCACGCCAGCCTGGGCGCGCGCCGTGTTTCCACAACTGCCAGAGGAGGCAGCGGTGGCCAAGCTGTGGGATGCGATCTTTGCCGCTTCGCGCGCAGATGTAGCCGACCCCGTGGCTGCCTGGCAGGCGCACGGCGAATATCTGAAGGAGCGCGTCGATTTCTTGAACCATCGCCGCTACGCCGCGCTGCACTTTCGCGGGCCGGGAACGGATTTGCACGTGGGCTTGGCCGACGATCATCTCTGGGCTGGTGGTGGCACGCGCGCGGGCAACGGTGTTTTCTGTCAGCCGAACATTCCCACCGAAGAGGTTTTTACCACGCCGCATAAGGATCGCGTGGATGGCTTCGTGCGCAGCAGCAAACCGCTCTCACATCAGGGAACATTGATTGAGGAAATCTCCGTGCGTTTTGAAAAAGGTCGCGTTGTCGAGGCGAGCGCCAAGGCGGGCAAAGAGGTGCTGGAGCGCATGATCAGTACCGATGAGGGCGCACGCAAGCTGGGCGAAGTGGCGCTGGTTCCGCACTCCTCGCCGATTGCGCAGAGCGGCGTATTGTTTTGGAACACGCTCTTCGACGAGAATGCGGCCAGCCACATCGCGCTGGGCCAGGCATACAGCACTTGTTTGATCGGCGGCGAAAAGATGGACGAGGCCACGCTGGCTTCAAAGGGTGCGAACGCCAGCCTGATCCATGTGGATTGGATGATTGGCTCCGGCGCGATGGATGTGGATGGCATTCGCGCCGATGGCTCCGCCGAACCACTGATGCGCCAAGGTGAGTGGGCGTAAGCTACGCAATCGCCTGGGCGGCGCGCAGGCGAGCCACCACGCGAGACTGCCCCAGGCAGACCATAACCATGAACAAGCTGGGTGCAACGGCCTGGCCTGTAAGCACCACGCGCGCGCCGTTGATGAGCGCGCCGGCCTTCATGCCCTTTTCTTCTGCGAAGGCGCGGAGCGCCTGCTCAGTGGTAGCTTCGTCGAAAACCTCCAGCGCAGCGTAGCGACTGGCCATTTCCGCAAGCAAGGCGCGCACGGAAACATCGCTGAGAAATTTTGCGACCGCAGCGGGGTCGAAGGAAAACTCATCGCCAAAGTAGGCGAGAAACGCGGTGGAGAAATCCTTCAGGCTGCGCGCGCGCTGCTTGACCAGATCGATGGCCGCGAGAATCTCTTGTGCCGAACGCGTCGGCGTGAAGCCAGCCGCTCGCCACTCCTGTTCGATGAGCGGGAGCAATCTCTCGGCTGGGTAGGCGCGGATGTACTCAGTGTTGAACCAAGCTAGTTTGTCGTTGTCAAGAACGGCGTTGGAGCGCGTGATGCCATCGAGCGAAAAAAGTTGGACGAGATCGTCGGAGGAAAAAATCTCGCGGTCTTTGCCGTCGGCGGTTTTTCCGGCTGCGCCCGGAGACCAGCCCAGCAGGCCGAGAAAATTGCGGAAGGCTTCCGGAACAATGCCCATCTCCCGATAGGCGGTGACGCTGGTGGCTCCGTGGCGCTTGGAGAGACGCGTCTTGTCTGGCCCAAGAATCAGCGGCACATGCGCGAAGACCGGTAGCGGTGCTCCGAGCGCCTGATATTGCAGCACCTGTTTGGGCGTGTTGGAGATGTGATCCGCACCGCGAATGATGTGCGTCATGCCCATATCCAAATCGTCTGCGACCACGCTGAGGTGATAGGTGGGGATGCCATCGGAGCGAAGCAGAACGAAGTCTTCCAATTCTTCGTTGGCAAATTCCAAGGCGCCAAAGACGGCGTCGTCAAAGCGTGTGGCTCCGGTGGCGGGCACGGCGAAACGCAGCGTGGCGGCCTCGCCTGCGGCGCGGCGGCGTGCCGACTCCTCTGGTGAAAGCTTGCGGCAGCGGCCATCGTAGCGAGGCGTTTGCCCGCTGGTCGTGGCGGCGGCGCGGCGCTGCTCCAATTCGTCTTTGGTGCAGAAGCAAAAATAAGCGTGGCCGCTGGCGAGCATCTTGTCCGCCGTGGCGCGATATAGATCCAGACGCTGCGATTGATAGAACGGGCCTTCATCCCAGTCCATGCCCAGCCAGCGCATGCCGTCCAGGATGCCGGTGACCATCTCCGCGGACGAGCGTTCGAAGTCTGTGTCCTCAATGCGCAGGATGAATGTGCCGCCGGTGTGGCGGGCAAAGAGCCAGTTGAAGAGGGCCGTGCGCGCGCCGCCGACATGCAGGTATCCAGTGGGCGAAGGAGCGAAACGGACGCGGGGAGTTTTTTTGTCTGCGTGCATGGGCGTGTGTAGTTCTATGCTAACGGGTTGCGGCGCTGGGCGGAAATTGCGCGGCAAAAAAGAAAGCCCCGAATCGCGCCGGGGCTTGTCTGAAAGGAGGAACTGCTTTTGTTTAGTAGAAGCGAATGGAAAGGCCACTGGAGGCCGTCCACGGCGTCAGGGCATAGGGCGGGTAGTTGAGGAAGTGCTGATCTTCAAAGTCAAAAACGCGCCAGTAGACATGATTGCTGACGCGCAAATCCACGCCGCCGCCGACTGCATCCGTTGTGTAGTCGTAGTACTTGGTGGAGATGAAAGTCGGGTAGTGAAAGCGGCTGCCGCCGTAGAGAAACTTGGCATAGGGTTCAATGCCAAAGTTGAAAAGCGGGTAGGAGACGCGCAGGCCGCCCATATAATTTTGGAACGCAACACCAGATTTCAGATGGAAATCAATGATACGGGCTTCACCTTCGGCGCCGACCCAGATGCGGCGTCCCCAGACGCCATAGCTCAAATCACTGAAGCCGCCGAAGCCCTCGGAGTGATACTGGCCGTAATCCATCTGCGCCAATGAATAGAAGCCGCCCACGCTGACATAAGCCGTGCGGGGGCGGACAGGCGAAACGGCCTGTGCGTGGAGCAACGCGGGAAAAAACAACGCGCCCAGTGCGCAGATAATCCATCGCTTTCCCACTCCCTCAATCCTCCCTTTCAAAAACATCAAGTCCAGATTGCACAGCCCTGCGCGCGCAAAGCACGCAGGGCAGGCAGGCAGTTATTGTGCAGAAGCGGTGGAGTTCGCAGCTGGGGAAGCACCGTTATCCTGACCGGTCGACCCCGCCGCCGGCATCTTTTGGCCCGCGTCGTAGTTGCGCAGGTGGAAGAAGATGGGCGTAACTTCAAACGGCATCTTGTCGCCGGGGCTGATGATTGGAGCCGGGCGGACGTTGAGCAGTTCGACGGCGTCCGTCCACACGTTGATGTGCAGGCGGCTGCCGAGCGGCAAGGCGGGAATCTGGTTCAGGTCCGCCATGTTGACCTTGGGCGCACCCTGCAGCAGGGCGTTGAGCCAAACGGAATCGTCCGTGGTGGTGCGGAAGAGCGGATCGCCCATCTCCGGTTGCATCAGGGAGGGCAGGGCGTGTGCGCGGTCATCCAGCGATTCAAAGAACAGGCCGACATTGCCCAGCTTGTCCTTGTAGGGTGAATTTCTCAGCAACTCGACGGCCTTTTTGGCGGCGGCGTCATTTTCCGCGTCGCTATGGTGCAGCGGCAGGCGGCGCATGGCGGCCTGATCTTGAAACATCAGGTTGTCCGGGAAGGCGAATTCCGTGTCGATTTTGTGACCGAGCACCAGATGCGCCAGTTGGAAAGAGAGCACCGCAGCCAGATCTTCTTCCGTGGGCAGCACGTCTACCAGGCCCTTGCTGAGGACGATGGTGTTGCCGATGGTCAGCGACTCCAGCGGTGTGGTGAGCATGACGCGGCACTTGATTGGCTCGGCCAGAATAATGTTGTTGGTGACGATCAGGTTGTTGGTGACGGTCTCCAGCACCTTGTCAAAGTCGCTGGGGCCAGCCAGCAAGCCAGCCTGGTAGAGGCGCTCCAGGATGTTCTGTTCCGCCTGATCGGCCCACATGCGCGAGGCCTGCAGCGGGCTGATGTCTTCCGCGCTCTCGCTCTGGTCCTTGACGGCGTCGATCTTCACGCTTTCGTTGTCGCTGGCGGCCACTGGCTGACGCAGCGAATAGCCCCAAATCCACGTCTGCGCGCGGAAGTAGTCGGCCTGGTCGGGGACGATGCCCGGTCCATGTTCTTCCGCGTAGACGGCGGTGGGCAGCCAGAGGCCGGGCTGCACCTCAGTACGCCAGCTATCGAAGTGGAAGTACAGGTCATGGCCTTTGGCCGTGGTGTACGTGCCGCTGAAGCGGACGATATTGCCCGCGCCATCTTCAATCCAGATGCGGCCAATAAAGCGGCCAGCACCGCTGCCCGGCTTCGGCGCTACGTCAAAGATGTAGGTGCGGATGTCGCCGACAAACTCGCGGCGTACGAACTTGAAGTCGTAGTGCTGACGGTCAAAGTGGTTGGCGTCGAGCAACCGCATCTGCACAAAGCCTTGCGCGCCGTAGTCGATCTTGAAGGCCTTGGTGAGGCCGTTGACGAACATGGTCGAGCCTTTGAAGAAGTTCTTCTTCGTGGAGGCTTCCTGATAGCGGTTGTCCGTGATGACGCGGCCAAAGTCTACGCGGCCCAAAAAGTAACGATCCGAGATTGGCACTGAGCTGAGTTGCAAATCCGGTTTGTAGTTCTGGATGTAGGTTTCGACGAATGGAGTGCGCTCTTGCACGGCCTTGAGTACAGACCGTTATTGAACCGAGGACTGGTCGATCAGCCTGAGCATCTCCGGCGTCAACTGGGATTTGCCCACGGGAGCCTTTTTGCGGGCCAATGCTGGGGCTGTGCATAGAAGCAGGATGCCGAGGGAGCATCCTGCCTGTCGCAACGTACGCTTGGAGACGGCTTTTTCAAAATGCATGATAAAGGTCCTGACCATGAAGTCCTCAAACAAAGTAAGTATTGTGTGTCTTTCTAAGCTAATTCGAAATCAATTCTGTAGTACGTCGTCATGTCGATGGCTTGGCCGTCCTTGGTGGCAGGCTTAAACCGTGTTTGTTCCGCCGCGCGAATGGCTTGTTCGTCCAAACCATGGCCCAATCCGTGCACGACGCGGATCACGAGCACGCTACCGTCCGCAGCACACTTCACCTGCAAGACCACTTC
>DAHUZD010000086.1 GCA_027306745.1 Acidobacteriaceae bacterium | reverse complement strand
ATTTGATTTTCTCGATTCCATCCCCGGAGTTGCTGCCGTGCTGCGCATCCAGGTGCGGGCACAAAAGGGAAGCCTGCGCGAGCTGGATCTTCGCTCGCTGCGGTTTCATATCCACGGTGATGCGCACCTGACAGGCAATTTGTATGAGCTGATTTTTTCGCACTGTCTCGGCGTGTATCTCTTCGATGCTGCAACGCAGGCCTCTGTGCGTCTGCCACAGAATGTGCTCCAGTCCGTGGGTTTTGACCTGGATGAGGACGTCATCCCATACTCCAGCCGCTCGCACCCAGCCTACCGGCTGTTGCAGGAGTATTTCGCCCTGCCAGAAAAATATCTTTTCTTCGATCTCACATCGCTGGAGCGCAACCCCGCTGCGGAGACGCTCGACATTCTTTTCGCTCTGGACTCGCTGCCGCAGAACCACCGTGGCCTGCCGAAGGATACGTTTCTGCTTGGCTGCACGCCGGTGGTCAATCTCTTTCAGCGCACCAGCGAGCCGATCCGCCTCGACCACACGCAGACCGAGTACCGCTTGGTGCCCGACCTGCGCCGCGAACGCACGATGGAGGTGCATTCCGTTCAGTCGGTTTCTTCCTCTTCCAATGCGGGTGAAACAGAAAAATATCTCAAGCCGATGTATTCCGCGCGTCAGGATGAATCGATGCTGGCGCAGGATTCCTACTGGTATGCGCGGCGGGAGTTTTCCCAGCGCTCTGACTATTCCGGCACAGAGGTCTATCTTTCCTTTGTCGATCTGCAATTCAAACCGCAGAAGCCACCCATGCAGACCGTTTACGCGCACATGCTGTGCACCAACCGCGATCTGGCGCTGCAACTGCCAGAGAATGCTGCGCTGCAGATTGAGGAGTCTGTGCCCGCTGCGCACATTCATCTACTGCGCAAGCCCACGCCTACGGGTTATCCGCCACTCGGCGGCAGCAGTCGCTGGGCCTTGATCTCCAATTTGTCGCTCAACTATCTCTCTCTCGACAATGATGCGGAGTCGCTGCACACATTGCAACAGATTTTGCGGCTCTACAGCCTCTCCAACGCTCCCTCCGTTCAGCGGCAACTGGACGGCATTCGCTCCATGCAATGCAGAACCATCGCCCGGCCCATGCACTTCGATGGATGGAAGGGTTTTTGCAGTGGCAAAGAAGTTGCCCTGACCTTTGACGAGCAATGCTACGCTGGCGGCAACATATATCTTTTTGCTTCCGTGCTGAACCGCTTCCTCGGCATGTATGCGTCGATCAACTCGTTTGTGCAACTCAAAATGGAATCTTTGCAGCACCCCGGCATCAGCAAAAAATTTCCTCCCATCACGGGAACGGAGACGTTGCTGTAACCGTTGGCAACAGGCAGAGCCATGCAAACCTTTGGATGGAACAAAAGCGCGCCAGTGGAAGATTGGCTCTACGCCGAGGGCTATCGCTTTGACTTTTTTCAAGCGCTGCGTCTGCTGCAAAAAATTGCCGCGGAACGTCGGCTGGCTTCTTCGGCTCCGCGCGACTCCATCGCAGCCACGGATTTGGCGGCATTCGACGCCATCCATCTTCGCGCCAACATCAGCTTTTCTTTTCCGCCGGGTGAGGTGCATCAGGTGGAGAAGCTGGCCGACACACCGTTCCACGCAGAGGTGACCGCCAATATCCTGAGCCTGGTCGGCGCGCTGGGGCCGATGCCAGACAGCTTTGCCGAAACCCTGCTGGAGCGGAGCAAGGCGCATGACGAAACCATGCGCGACTTTCTCGACATCTTTCATCACCGCCTGCTTTTATTGCTCTATCAGGTGCGCTTGCGCCACAGAATCTGGCTGGAGTGGTCTTCGCCAGAGGCCAGCAGCATGGGCCGGTACACGCACGCATTTGCCGGCATCCTTAACCTGAATAAGAAAAAACTGACTCCCAAGCTGGCGCAGTTTGCCTCCGCGTATGCGGGCGCGCTTTGGCACAAGCCGCGTTCGCCCGTAGTGCTTCAGCAGATTCTCTCCGATGCATTCGCAGTTTCCATTCGCGTGCTCACCATGCGCGGTGCGTGGCTGCCCATGGAGCCGGATGATCGCTGCCTCTTGGGAAAATTGGGCGGAAACAGCCGCCTCGGCGTCAACACATACGCGGGCGCGCGTGCCTGGAATTGTCAGGCGCAATTGCACATGGCTGCTCAAGCCTTGCGGCTCGATCAATTCCTGGCTCTCCTGCCCGGCGGCGGCGACCATGCCTCCTTGGCAGACTTCACGCGTTTTTATACAAACGATCAGTTTGACTGCTATCTGCGCTTGCACTTGGATGCAGGTGAGACATGTAACCTGCGTCTGGGCCGCTCTCGGCTGGGCTGGACAAGCTGGCTGCACGGGCAGCCAGCGCGCAGACAGCGAACGGTAACGGTTAGACTCTAATGAAACCCCATCCGCACGCGGCCCTGCCCGTGGCTTCGCGGAGAATGTGAAAGTCCCATGGCAGACTCCGGCACAACGCTACCATCGTTCAGCATCACAACGCCCTTCACGCAAAACAAAATCTCGATTTTGAATTTCCACGGCGACGAAGGAATCTCCAGTCTCTTCTCCTATGAACTGCATTTGAGCGCAGACTCTGATTCGTTGGACTTTTCCCAGATTCTCGGCCAGCCGGTCTACATCACAGCACAAATCCCCGGCGGCAGCCAGCAGTACATTCATGGCGTCGTTGCGCAATTTTCTCAGGAAGAAAAAAACGAGCGCTATACGCGCTATGTGGCACAACTTCGCCCTTGGTTTTGGCTGCTGACTTTGAACTCCGACAACAAGATTTATCAAAATCAAACGGTTCCACAGATCATCGAGCAGGTCTTTTCTGATCTCGGCTTTTCCGACTATAAAAACAGCCTGACCAAAACCTACAGCCAGCGCGAATATTGTGTGCAATATGGCGAGAGCACATTTCAATTTCTCTCGCGCTTAATGGAGTCAGAGGGAATTTTTTATTTCTTTACACACAGCGATCAGGCTCACACTCTTGTGCTGGCAGATAGCGCCGACTCCTATGCCAGCCTGCCGGGAATCACCTCCATCCGCTATCAGCAGACGGAGCGCGTCTGGGCCAGCATTGACGCGCTGACCGCCGGGGCCGTCGCGGAAAAAATCGTTCCCGGAAAAATCTCCATCGACGACTACAACTTTGAAACGCCAGCGACCAGCCTGTACACAACCGTAACCGGAAGCACCACCCAATGCTCGCTCTATGAATATCCAGGCAAATACAAAACCAGCAGCGACGGCGAGTCCCAGGCCAGCCTGCGTATGGCTGCGTATGAGGCCGAGCAGAAGCTCTTCCGCGGCAGAAGCCAGTGCAGCGCCTTCCACGCCGGATGCCAGTTCTCGCTGACCGATCATTATCTTTCCAGTGCGAATACGCAGTACGTTTTGCGCTCTGTACGCCACGTTTATGATGGCGAACACTATGCAAATGAGTTTGAATCCTTTCCATCCACGGTGGCTTTCGTTCCATCTCGCGTAACGCCTCAGCCGAAAATCTATGGTGCGCAAACGGCGCTGGTCGTCGGCAAATCCGGTGAAGAGATTTGGACAGATCAGTACGGACGCATCAAGGTGAAGTTTTACTGGGATCAATCCACGGCCACGGATGAAACCTGTTCCTGCTGGATTCGCGTGGCGCAAATGTGGGCCGGCAAGCAATGGGGCAGCCTCTACATCCCGCGTATTGGGCAGGAGGTGGTCGTCAGCTTTTTAGACGGCGACCCGGACCGTCCCTTGATTATGGGCAGCGTCTACAACGCAGATCAAACGGTGCCGTACACTCTGCCCGATGACCAGACCAAAAGCACCGTGAAGACGAACTCCTCCAAAGGCGGTAGCGGATTCAATGAGATTCGTTTTGAGGATAAGAGCGGGTCAGAAGAGCTGTTTATGCAAGCACAAAAAGATATGAACGTGACCGTGCTCAACGACCAAGCGATTACGGTGACCAACAATCGCACGGTGACCGTCTCAGAAAAAGATGAGACGCTGACCGTGAGCAAGGGCAATCGCACTGTCGCCGTCAGCACCGGCAATGAAACGCACACGGTAAAAGGAACGCGCGACCTGACCATTACCGGCAATGAGTCGCACACCAACAGCGCCGACTACAAGCAAACAGTCAGCGGCAACTTCACGCTCAAAGTCTCCGGTGATTTAACGCTTGACGTCAGCGGCGCCATCACCATCAAATCTGGCACATCGCTTTCGATCAAGTCGGGCACCTCGCTGGCGGTGGAGTCGGGCACGGATTTATCCAACAAGGCTGGCACCAGCATGAGCAACGAGGCGCAGACTACGCTCACCAGCAAGGCCAACGCCTCGCACTCCATCCAAAGCTCAGGCGAGTTGGAGATCAAAGGCTCCCTGGTCAAGATCAACTAACGCGTTAGGGAACTGCGAGCAGACCAACGTATACCAAATTTAGATGGGCGGAATTCGGGAGGCGAAATCTTTGGGACGTCTGCCCGTTCAGGATATGGCGGGAGAGTGGGATTCGCAGTTGGTAGATATCTATTGTGGAATCAGTTGTTTGATGGTTGAAGCAATTTCGTATACCACTGTTTCGTACCACGATTGAAAGATTGCTGGGCTGTTTTTCCCGTTATGGCTTTGGCTCTTTCTGCGGGCCACGTCCTTTGCGGATCACCTTGCCTTGATATGTGACTCTCGCCTGATCCCAGTAGGCGTCTGTGGCTACAGGATCGTTCGGATCATACGGCCCATCTTCCGACTCGTATGGAATGGGCGCATCGGCTGCGATGTTCTTTCGCACCCGATCCCAATCTGTCTGACTCTTAGGCTTTTCCATGCTGGCTTGAATTGTAACTCCGAGCCAGACGCGCTGCCAGCTTCGCTTGATAGGGTTGCAGGCTGGTGGGATGGTCGCGTTGCCCAAAACATTGATAAACGGGGAAACGAAAATTTATCCATGCGCTGGTCTACGGACATTGCGAAACTGGCACTTTTACACCCCATACCCCCTATGCGCGTAT
>DAHUZD010000125.1 GCA_027306745.1 Acidobacteriaceae bacterium | reverse complement strand
GGCTCGCAATAGGTGCAGGCCGGGATGCGTTCGCGCCGCACGGGCCGCGCATATTTGTTGGCCAGCCGCGCGGCGACGACCATGCCGCACATCGCGCCCACATGCGCCAGTTGTGGCAGTCCGGCCACGATGTCGCCAATGGCAAACACGCCCGGATCGGCGGTCTCCATCCATTCATTCACCTGGATGAATCCGCGCTCCGGCTTGATCTTTGTTTTCTCCAGGCCAACGTTTTCCGTGCGCGGCGCGCGACCCACAGCCACCAGCACCTTTTCGGCTTCCTTCACATTCGCTTTGCCGTCAGAGCCGGTAAAGGTGACCTTGACGCCATCCTTGGTGCGCTCCACCTTGTCCACCTTCGCGCCGGTGTGCACGTCGATGCCGCGCTTGCGGAAGAGCCGTTGCAGCTCTTTGCTGACGTCCTCATCCTCATTTGGCACCATGCGCGGCAGATACTCCACCACGGTGATCTCAGCGCCAAAGGTCTTAAAGATGGAGGCAAACTCCACGCCCACCGCGCCCGCGCCAATGACCACCAGCGACTTGGGCACGGCGCTCAGCGTCAGAATCTCCATGTTCGTCAGAATGCGGTCATCGGCCTTCAGGTTCGGCAACATGCGCGCGTCCGAGCCGGTGGCGATGATCACATTCTTCGCCTGCACCGTGCTGCGTGCCCCGCCCGCGGCCTGCACCTCCACGGTATGCACGCCGTTCTTGGCCGCGCCGGTCAGTCGTCCCAATCCTTCAACGAGCGTGACCTTGTTCTTCTTGGCCAAAAAGTTCAAGCCCTTGACGTGCTTGTCGATCACGCCTTGTTTGCGTTGGAGCACGGCGCTCCAATTCAACTTGCCCGTGCCCAGGCCTTCAATGCCATACTCTGCCGCGTGTTGAATGTGTTCATAAATTTCTGCGTTGAACAGCAGCGCCTTGGTGGGAATGCAGCCCCAGTGCAGGCAGGTGCCGCCCAGCTTGCTCTCTTTTTCAATCAGCGCAACTTTCAGTCCGTATTGCGCGGCGCGGAAGGCGGCGGTGTATCCGGCGGGGCCTCCGCCAATTATGGCTACGTCGTGGATCGTGTCTGCCAAGGGTTGCTCCGTTCTGCTGCAGGGATGTCTGTTGCCGTGCGCCTGTGCATGCGCCACTAGCCAACAGTCGATTCTACGGGATGTGCCCCGCGCCCGGCGAGTGCCGGCTCCGCGGTCCGTTCCGGCCTGCCCGGCGTAGCGTATATTATGCTGGACGCAACCCGCTTGCGCAGCGGCTCAGCGTGCTGCTGATTGCGCCGTTGCGGGGCAAAGGAGGCAATCCGCATGGCCAATCTAGTTTGCATGGGTGCTGCCATGCAATGCAGCTTCGGCGTCGCACCCAGCAGCCTTGTTGTGCTGCCGCAAAATGCTGTGCTGGCCGGTGGTGCGCCGGCGGCAACGATCATGGACAACGCACCCATCGTCAACATTCCGCCCTTTGGCATGTGTTCTTCGCCCTCGAACCCCACCGTAGCCGCAGCCACCGCTGCTGCACTCGGCGTGTTGACCCCCATGCCTTGCGTGCCCGCCACGGCTGCTCCTTGGACGCCCGGCGTGCCCACGGTGATGATCGGCAACATGCCTGCGCTCAATGATCAATCCAAACTCATGTGTAACTGGGGCGGCGTGATTCAGATCAACTTCGCTGGTCAGGCCACGGTGCAGTCATCGTAACGGTGCGCTGCGCACGCCGCAGCAGGGAACGGAAGAGCGAAGGATGAATCTGGAGTTTTCCATCGACAAAAAAACCGGTGCAGCCATTGCCGCCTGCGTGGTGCTGGCTTCGGTGCTGCTCGTGTTGGCCGGGTTCTTGCTCGGTGCGGGCACTGCCGCGCGCACACCGCTGCCTACCGCCACCGCACCGGCTTCCGCTGCTCTACCTTCAGCACAACCACAGGCTGCAAGCGCTGCCGCCTCTGCGTCGCAGCGCGAGAGCCTTGCATCCGCTGCACCACAGCCGTCCACGCAGCCGCAACCGTCCGCCCCGCCGGAGTATTGTCTGCAATTCGGTTCCTTCCGCGACAAGAAAAATGCGCAGGCGTTGGTGAAGACCTTGAAAAAGGCTGGTGTCACAGCCACGGTGGTTGTTTTTGCCGACACAAGCGGCCAGCCCTGGTATGTGGTGCGTTCCGGCAGCTATGCCGTGATGGATGAAGCTGCTCAAAGCGCAGCCAGCCTGCGCGCCCAGCAAAAGATTTCCGTGCTCGTGCGCCGCGTGGGAGTTTTGTAGCGCAGAGCGATCGTAGGCGCACACGCACTCCACCGTGTCCCTCGGATGGAGTCCCAGCGCATCCTATTTCTTGTCATTCCGAGCGTAGCGCAGCGGAGTCGAGGAATCTGTGGTTCGGCCACGCATTCACATCGCCGCATGCAAATGTTGCATATCCACCTTGCGCAGGCCACGCAGCGCGTTGCAGAAATACACCGCGTCTGCACAACGAAAATCATCGAGCGTCAGCACGCATTCCTCTGCCCCAGGCCGAGTCTCCAGCAAATGTCTGCGATAGACGCCCGGCAGCACTCCGCAGGCTTGCGGCGGCGTCAGCCATCGTTCCTTCCGTACAAGAAACAGATTGCTGATCGCCCCTTCAGTGACTTCGCCACGCTCGTTCAAAAAAATCACTTCATCCAAACCGTCAGCGCGTGCGTTGGCCAGTTCGCGTTCATACAATGCGCGCTGTGTGGTCTTGTGGCGCAGAAACACGTTTTTGGAGTCTGTGCGTTCCGCCGAAATTCGGATGTGCCCACGCCATGTGTCCGGTTCCAGCGGGGCGCTGGTGATGCTGGCTGCGCCATTTTCATTGAGCAGCAGACGCACGCGGTACGGCCTCTCGATCCGCAGTGCGGAGCAATGCGTCTGCAACTGCCGCGCCACGGCAGCGCGATCCATATCGAATGCAAAATAATCCGCTGAGGCAGCCAGCCGGTCCAGATGCATCTCGAGCCAGCGCAGTTCTCCTTGCTGCAACAGCATGGTTTCGATCAGCGAAAACTCGGGCCGGTTGCGCGTCAGAAATGCGGCCTTGAGGAGGCACTCCTGATATTCGCCCGCCGCGTTGGAGTCAGCGACAATGCCGCCACCCACACCCATCTGCGCTGCGCCATTTTCTTCCAGCACCAGTGTGCGAATGGCCACGTTAAATGTGGCGCGCCCGCCGGGAGCGATGTGGCCGATGGCGCCGGTGTAAACACCGCGCGGCCGCCGTTCCAGCTCGCCGATGATCTGCATGGTGCGAATCTTCGGCGCGCCAGTGATGGAGCCGCTGGGAAACAGGCTGGAAAATATCTCCGCATACGATAGGTCTGCGCGCAGCCTTCCCCTAATCGTTGAGGTCATCTGCAAGAGCGTCGCGTACCGCTCGACGGAAAACATTGCCTGCACTTGCACTGTTCCCGGCGTGCAGATGCGCCCTAGATCGTTGCGCAGCAGATCGACGATCATCACATGCTCGCTGCGATTTTTTTCGTCAGCCTGTAAGCGCGCCGCGGCTTCGGTGTCTCCAGCAGCGTCCAAGCCGCGCGCCAGCGTGCCTTTCATAGGCCGCGTGGTGATGGTGTCGCCGTCGATCGCAAAAAAAAGCTCCGGTGAAAGCGAGAGAATCCTTCGCCCGTGGATGTTGAGCCATGCCGCGTAGGCCACCGGCTGTTGCCGCAGCAGCGTTGCGTAAGCCGCCGCCGCATCCAGCCGCGTCTGCACGCGCACGCGATCCGTCCAGTTCACCTGATACGTGTCTCCGTCGCGGATGTACTCCTGTATGCGATGGATTTTTTTGTGGTAGTCGTGCTCGCTGATCTCCAGCGCCACGCGCTCGGCAAATGGCAGGCTGGTATCCACATCAGCATCGTTCCCAGGGGCCTCCGGCAGCTTG
>DAHUZD010000124.1 GCA_027306745.1 Acidobacteriaceae bacterium | reverse complement strand
ACTATTTTTAGACAATACAGTAGTTAGTATGCGAAATGCAAATTAATTTGCATGGATTTCCATGAAGAATGTCACTAGGATGGAATCTTCAGAATCATTTCGGACCATAAACTCACTGGCGTACAATCGCCATGCTGGTTGTCGGCTCGTTTCCATCATTCATGCAACGCACAGGGGGATGCGCGTGAACCATAACCATAAAAAATCCATTGTCAGCACGGTCTGTTTTCTGTTTTTCGGCGTCATGCGCGCCGGTATTAGCCAAGCGCAAAACAAGGTCGGCGTCACGGTGGATGCGGCCCAGCCCGTCAATGTTCTTACCAGCACAACCATTGGCATTTATACGCAGCTATCCGAAGCCAATTGGCTCAATCCTCAGGTGTATGCCTTGCTCCACGTAGCCGGTTTTACCGCAGTGGAGTACCCCAACGGCTGGGACGGTCAGGCGGATTTATATCACTGGTCCACCCATAAAAATTTGAAATGGGGCAACTCCAATCCTCCCAAAGTGGACTACCTGCAGCCGCAGAACAATAGCGGAAACCTGGCGCAATTTGCCCAGGCGCTCGGCACAGCCATCCTTCAGGTCAACTATGGGACCAACCTGCGGGGAACGGGTGGTGGGGAACCCAAAGAGGCCGCGGCCTGGGTGGCCTACGCCAATGGCGATCCCGCCAGTACGCAAACCATTGGCAAAGATTCAACCGGCACAGACTGGAAAACCGTTGGGTACTGGGCTGCGATGCGTGCCTCCGCCCCGTTGGCCCAGGATGACGGTTACAATTTTCTGCGCATCAACCATCCTCAGTCTCTGCATTGGATGCTTTGGTCCGTAGGCAATGAGGTCTATAACAACGGCTATTACGGCGCAGACCATGCGACGGAGACGGACCTGCACGCGCCCTATCCTGACAACCCCAAGGACAATGGCAAACGCCGCAAAAACGCCAATCTGTCCCCGGAGTTCTACGGCAAACAGTTGAATGAATATGCCAAAGAAATGAAGGCCGTCGATCCGAAGATCATGATCGGCGCATCCCTCAACCTGCCGCCGAATGATTACGGCTGGGGTGAGGATTGGGACCGCGATGTGCTCAAAACTGCCTGCGCAAACATTGATTACGTATCACTGCACTGGCATCCGAGCGATACTTTGCCTCCCGATTGGAAGAAACTGGATGAGGCCAAGGCTTTGGCCGCGCCGCAAGTCCAGTTGCCCAAAACCGTTTCTGAACTGCTTTATCTTTACAAGAAAAATTGCCCCGCCGGGCACACGCCCCGTGTGGCGTTTACAGAGATGTCGATTGCGGATTGGGCCAAGCCTCAGTCGCCGGTTGTGCCAGCACTCTTCGCCGCGGATGCACTGGCTCTCTCCGCAGAGATGGGAACCCTGAATGCGGACTGGTACCAACTGCACAACAATGGATTGCTGACGGATGACAACAAGCCTCTGTCGGCCTACTATGGCGTGCAGATGCTGCACATCGTTGCATTCGCTCCGGGTGATGAATTTCTCGCCGCCCGATCCAACGATGCCAACCTCAGCGCCTATGCGACTCTGCGGCGCAACGGACTCTACGGGCTGATGCTCATCAATAAGAATCCATCCACGCCCGCCAGCGTGCACGTGGACTTCAAAAACGCTGCCTTCAGCGGCAATGGCCTACGCTTTGACTATGGATTAACGCAGAGCCAGGCGGGCGCTCCCATGCAGAAGGCCCAGATAAATGGCATCGGAAAAACCATGGATGTCACCGTGCCGCCGTACTCGATCACGGATATTCTTATCCTGCCGGCAAAGAAGTAGGCGCACGAACCACTGGCCCAGATTCACTCCGGGCCAGTTGCCTGTGCCAGAAAACTTTTGGCCCATGGAGCGGCATCCAGCCATCCCCATGGGCCAAGGTGTTTCATGTCAAAAATACATCTTGCCTGCCCCAGCCCAGTCTCGATCGGGTTGGAGGACCTACAGCGACCGCTTTTCCTTGCCCGTCGAGCAGGTGTCTTCTGGCAAGTGCAGCGGCGATGAGCCGCCAAGCGACTCCTGCGGGTCCGGCTCGTTGCCATGCCGGATGGAGAGCCGTAGCCCATCCAGAGTGCCTTGCTTGTCGTGCTCGTAGGCCGTTGCCAGCCGTGTCAGCGAGTAACTGACGATGTCGCAGTGGTGCAGATTCGACATGTCAGGGTTCTTGCGCATATCCAGCCAGAGTTGATGTACCGTCTGCACATCATCGGCCTGCAGGGCCGGAGCGTGTGGGCCAATGTGGAAGACCAAAGCCTCGCCATTTGGCTGCACTACGTAGAAGGCGAACTGCCGTTTTGGCTCCTTCTGTGCCTCCCATGCCTGGCCCATGTGATAGGCCTGTTCCTGCGCGGTTAGCTTGTTGGATTGGCCGGCGACCACAGCCGAAGCCTCCAGCGAAAGCGCCGTTTGCACCAGCGCGGCGAACACATCGCCTGCCGGGACCACCAGCAGGGAAATATGTTTGCCATAACCTTCCGCAACGGAAACCGCTTTGGTAAACACCATCTCCTCGTGTTCGCTGAAGATCTGATTTTCGCGGCTGATGTACTCTGGCCCACCCGCACCCGTCAGGCGTGCGGCCAGCACAACAATGTCCTGGCTGCCATCCGTAACTCGGCTTAGCGTCCAGCGCAGCGCCGTGGGCACATCCGGGTCGCGCATGGTGACGACCACGCAACCGGGACGGATTTGCAGCGCTTCGCGGCTGACGTCATCCTCATGCTCTAGTTGGAAGTGCTCCTTCATCTTCCGCTCGGTAATGGCGTGCCTGCGCACATTGTCCTTTTCTGACAAGCTGAAGACGATGTAGAAGACCAGCGCAAACACAATACCGCTCACCGTCGCCACTTCCTTGGTGAACAAATTGACCAAGGCAGTTGAGAGCAGCACCAGGAAAATACAGAAGAGTCCAATGGGCGACTCCACCCCGGCGATCTTCAGATTCAACGGAACCTTCCAGCCGCGTTCGCCATGGTACTTCCAGCGCAGCACCAGCATGGCCAGACTGTTGAACGTGAAGCTCCAGATCACGCCAAAAGCATAGGCTTCGCCGATGATGATAATGTCGCCGCGGCTGACGATGATCGTGAACAGTTGCAGAACTGTGACCAGGTTGACGATGCGCGAAGGTGTGCCAAACCGCTTCTGCGGCTTGCGGAACCAGTCATGCAGCACACCATCCTCAGCCACACGCATTAGCACGCCCGTGGAGCCAATAATGGATGTGTTCACCGCGCCGGCCAAAATTAAAAATCCTACGATCACAACAAATATGCGCAGCGCAATCCGCAAAAACAGTGGGCCAAACATATACATGGCCAGCCCCGCGATCAGGTTGTTGCCATACACCGAGACGCGGACATTGTCGGGAATCAGCATGACGGCCAGCAGGGAAGCGCCGCCGGTAAAGATGAAGCTGTACAGCGCGATCACAATGGCCGCACGCTTCAGGTTCTTCAGCTTGGGATGTTCAATTTCCCGGTTGACCTGGGCCAGTGATTCTTCGCCGCTCATGGCCAACACGGAGTGGCCAAAGGCCATCAGCACGCCAAAGAGGCCAAACTTGGTCACCAGCGACGTGTGCTTCAAGAAACCGAAGGCGCCTGGATCAAACTTCAAATTCGACGGTATCGGCAGCGGCGGCATCTTCACGCCAAAGTGCAGCACGGAAAAAATGCCCCACACCATCACAATCACCACCATCAGCGTGGTGACCTTCATAACATCCAGCGCCTTCTGGCTGGACTCTTCAATGCCCTTAATGTTCTGCCACCAGTAGTAGATGGTGACGATGGCGGCAAACAGCGCGGAGGTAAGGTTGACGTCGAACTGGAAGGGATTGCCGTGCGGGTCCATCAGCGCCGGCGGCAGCCAGTGGCTTTGCGCGGCGACGATCATCATCTCGTTCATCAGGCCGACGATGTACTGACCTGCCGAAACTCCCGAGATTGGCCCCGTGAGGATGTAGTCAAACATCAGCGCGGAGACGCTGAGTTTGGCGAACATGCCGCCGAGCGCCTCTTTGACCACGCGGTAGACGCCCGCGCGGGTAAACATCGAGCAGCTTTCAACGTAAACAGCCCGGACCGCGAAGCTGAAGAGCATGATGCCGAGGATGAACCACGGCGCCGATGCGCCAACCGCCTGCTCGGCGATGCCTCCGGCGTAGTATGCCGACGACGCCAGGTCGCAAAGAACGATGGACGCGGCTCTCCAGAAGGAGATAAAGGTGAGCATCACGGAGGATGCCACAATCAGACGTACGCGGTCGGAAGGTGGGGCGGTGAACGTTCGAGTCGATGCCATTGAAGGTGTGCCGCCTAGGAGGAACGGCGATTCAAGATGTGTGGACTGGAATTGCTTCCGACGCCCTGGCTGAGTTTATTGCTGTGTAAATAAGTTGTCAATAGAGAAACGGAACCTGAACATTTGTTTGAAGTTGTGGGCAATTTATTCCTCTCCGAAGAGCTCGCGTGCGTCTTCAACAAAACTGATCAACACAACGACCGAGGAACCGATCAGCCCCGTGAAGAACATGACTTCCAGAAGTCTCATGCCGTAAAGTGCCAGATGCATGGAACCGATTGTACCCGTCGGTTGGATGTTCGGCGGAAGAAATGCAAAAAATATCGCAGCAAAAATGGCTGCGAATTCCCACTGATTGCGATTTCGTCGCCAGAACTCGGGTGTCGAAGCGCAGTCGTAGACCCGGGATACGATACACTCCCGGTTGTATGCGACAGAATGCCTTGCGCTTCGGGGCTGCCGTGCTTTCGGCGGTCCTGCTGGAGCTGCCTTTCCCGATTGCGGGCCCTATGCCGGTCTGGCGCTCGGTCTTTGCATGGTTTGGGCTTGTGCCTCTTCTTGTAGCCGTACTGGGCCTTGAAGATTCGCCCGATTGCAAACGGCCTTTTCGCAGCGCATTTCTCGTGAGCTATTTCTGCGGCTTCCTCTGGTACATGGGCAATTGCTACTGGGTGCGAGACACGATGATGCGCTACGGAGACATGCCAACCATGGCTCCAACGCTGCTGCTCATCGGCTTCAGCCTGGTT
>DAHUZD010000083.1 GCA_027306745.1 Acidobacteriaceae bacterium | reverse complement strand
TCGATCGCGTTTATGAGATCAATCGCAACTTCCGCAATGAAGGCATCTCGACCCAGCACAATCCAGAGTTCACCATGCTGGAGTTTTATCAGGCCTACGCCAATTACCACGACCTGATGAACCTGACCGAGGAGATGATTCCCTACATCGCGCAACAGGTCAACGGCACCACCAAAACTACCTTCAACGATGTTGAAATTGATCTCTCCGTCTGGAAGCGTTACTCCATGCGCGAAGCGATTCTCCATTTCTGGCCGCAGGCGGCTGGTGCAAAGCCAGCGCTGAATGATTTTTCGTCAGACTCTTCTGTTGCGCAGTGCGTTGAACGGCTGCGGGCCGCACATCTCCACGTGGATTTTGACGCCAAAGCCCCGGCAGGAAAAAATATCGCAGCCATCTTTGAAGCAGTCGCAGAAGATCACCTCATCCAGCCCACCATAATCTACGATTTCCCTCTGGCCGTCTCGCCGCTCTCAAAACAAAAGCCCGACGAGCCGGAGTGGGTCGAGCGCTTCGAGTTCTACATTGGCGGCTTTGAAGTCGGCAATGCCTTCAGTGAGCTGAACGATCCGGATGAGCAACGCCGCCGCTTTGAGCAGCAACTGGCCGAGCGCGACCGCGGCGATGACGAGGCCCATGCCATGGATGAAGATTACGTTCGCGCACTCTCCTACGGCTTGCCGCCAACGGGCGGCGAAGGCATCGGCATCGACCGGCTCACCATGGTGCTCACCGGCTCGCGTTCCATCCGCGACGTCATTCTCTTCCCGCTTATGCGCCCACAGATGGCGCATCAGGAAGCATCGGCATCGGATCCACTGAAATAACAAGAGGAGTCATTCTGAGCGAACACAGTGAGCGAAGAATCCAGAGGATGAAATCTGTATCGATGCAGCCCTTATCCTCTGGATTCTTTGCTGCGCTCCGAAGGATGCTTTGCAGGAGCCGAAGGTGGAATCGCGGCGTACAATTACTTGGGTTGAACAGCAACGGTGAGCGATTATAAAGGTTCGGGTCGCCATCGATTGCAAAAGTTGCAACCACGGATTTCGCAACGAAACAGGCAGGTACCCGTATGGGATTTGACCACGAAGACTTCGCACTGAACGCGGAGCAGCGCCAGCGGCTCGGCTACCAACTCATCGACCGCATCAACGCCTACTTCTCTAGCCTGACGCATCTGCCCGTTCAGCCGCCGTTGCAACACCGCGACGCCAACCCACACGCCGCCACGCTGCCTGACTTTGGCCAGGACGCCGCGCACGTCCTCGACGATCTCTGCACGCAGATGATTGAGCAGGGTTTTCATACGCCCAGCGCCAATTATTTCGGCCTGATGAATCCAGCGCCTACGTACATGGCCGTACTGGCTGAGGCGTTGGTCGCCGCATTGAATCCACAGTTGGCGACGATTGCGCGCTCGCAGTTGGCCTCCAGAATCGAGGCCGAAACCCTCGGCTGGATCGCGCAGCGCATCGGCTGGCGGCATCCTGAGCACTGCGGCGGTTCCTTCACCAGCGGCGGCAACGAGGCCAACTTCAGCGCGCTGGCCCTCGCGTTGACGCATCGCTTCCCTGGCTGGATCGAAGAGGGCCTCGTCAGCCTGAACGCCCAGCCCGTCTTTTACGCCTCAGCCGAGGCGCATCATTCCATTGAAAAATCTCTCGGCCTGCTCGGAGTGGGCAGAAAATCCCTGCGCCGCATCGCCGCCAACGCGCGTGCGGAGATGGACACCAACGCACTCGCCGCGCAGATTCGAGACGACAAAGCTGCGGGGCTGTTGCCGCTCTGCGTCATCGCCACGGCTGGCACCACCAGCTCTGGCGCGATCGACCCACTGCCGGAGATCGCCAACCTATGCGCCCATTACGGCCTCTGGCTGCATGTGGACGCAGCCTACGCCGGGGCGTTGGCCTTGACCGATACGCACCGGCACAGACTGGCGGGCATCGAGCGCGCCGACTCCATCACCATCGACCCGCACAAGTGGCTGGCCATGCCCTTTGCCGCTGGCGTCATGCTCACGCGTCATCCTGCGCTGCTGGAGCCAACCTTTGGTATTGACACCGCGTATCTGCCCAAGTCTTCGCACGGCCCGCTGCCAGACAACTTCCGCATTTCCGCGCAATGGTCGCGGCGCATGAACTCGCTCAAGCTATGGCTGACTCTGCGCGTGCATGGCCGCCTGGCTTATGAGCAGATGATCGGGCAACAGCTCGCCTTGGCTTCGTCGTTGGAAGAAAAGATTCTGGCCACAGGCAGCTTCGTGCTGGCCGTTCCATGCGCACTCACCATTCTGAACCTGCGCGCCAAGGTGGCCGAGGACTTGCACCTGGACGAACCGACTACCGCGCATCTGCACCGCGAGATCGCCCGCCGCATCACGGATGAGGGCCTCTACTGGTTCTCCACCACGCGCGTCCGTGGTCAAAGCCTCCTGCGCCTGATGATTATCAGCTACAGCACACAACAGGAGCATATCGATGCGCTGGTGCGCAGGCTGGACCGGGCCGCGCAAGAGTCCGCCGAGGCCCTCGGTTTGTTCAAAACGCAACCCTAGCCGCAATCCGGCGCAGGAATGCTACCATCAAATTTTCCGTTACAGGAGCAGAACTTCCTTGCAGATTCTTTTTGTGGGCGACGTATTTGGCAACGCCGGACGCAGGATCGTGCGTGCGCACTTGCAGCATGTGCTGGAGAGCAACGCCGTCGATCTGGTGGTCATCAACGCTGAAAACGCAGCCGGCGGCTTTGGCGTCACGCCCTCCATCGCCGAAGAACTGTTCACGCTCGGCGCGCAGGTGTTGACCACGGGCAA
>DAHUZD010000081.1 GCA_027306745.1 Acidobacteriaceae bacterium | reverse complement strand
CATCGAGGCCATTCCGACCGACGCGCAGCCCGGATACCGACAGTTGATCTCCATGCTCTATGCACGCATGCACCCCAAGGGGCTGCGAATTTACATCAACGTGCCGGTGGATGACGATGACTGGGATTTTAAGTTTTACTCCGCCAATGCAGACGGCTTGATTCTGATGGACTACGACCAGCATGAGCCGGGCAGTGGTCCGGGGCCAATCGCTTCGCAGGATTGGTTTTTGAACAACCTGCGCGTGGCGTTGAAGCAGGTTCCCAAAAGCAAGCTGATCTGCGCCATCGGCAACTATGGTTATGACTGGACGCTCTCCCGTCCGCAACGGGTGCATGGGCGGTTGATTCCATCGCATGTCGTCAATACAGATGATCTGGCTGTGCAGGATGCGTGGCAGGCCGCCTCTGACTCCGACGCCACGCCGGAACTGGACTCCGATTCACTGAATATGCACTTCGCCTATGACGATGACGATGCGCATGTGCAGCATCAGATTTGGTATCTGGACGCCGTGACGGCGGTGAACGCCATGCGTGCGGCGCGCGAGTTGGGCATTGAAACCTTCGCCCTCTGGCGGCTCGGCTCTGAGGATCGTTCGCTGTGGAAGGTCTGGGACAATCCTTTGGACCCCAATGCGCCGCAACTGCTGGCCTCCATGCAGCCGGGTGAGGATGTCAACACGGAAGGCGACGGCGACATTCTGCGCGTGGTGGGTGAGCCGCAGATTGGCACGCGCGTGATCGAACAGGACGCCGACTCGCACCAGCTCGTCTCCGAGCAGATCAACACCTTCCCGCAGTCGTATACCGTGGAGCAGTACGGCTACCATCCGAATGAGGTTGCGCTCACTTTTGACGACGGCCCCGATCCCACCTGGACACCGAAGATTCTCGACATTCTCAAGCAGAAGCAGGTTGTCGGCACCTTCATGGTGATTGGCGAAGAGGCGCAGGACAATCTCGGCCTGCTCAAACGCTATTACCGAGATGGACAGGAGATCGGCAACCACACCTGGACGCACCCGGACATCAGCGAAATCTCCAACCGCCAGCTTGCGTTGGAGCTGAACCTGACCGAGCGCCTGTTTGCCGCGGAGCTGGGCGTGCAGCCGTTGTACTTCCGCCCGCCGTACTCCATTGACCAGGAGCCGGACACCAACGACCAGGCCGCGCCTGTCGATCGCATCGAGAAGATGGGCTACATCATCATCGGCGACAAGATCGACACCAGCGATTGGGATGAGCATCCGCGCAAAACGCCGCAGGAGATCATCAACAGCGTCTTCGATCAGCTCAAGGTGATGCAGGCCAAGCCACAGTTCCGCGGCAGCATCATTCTGCTGCACGATGGCGGCGGAGACCGTTCCGTCACCGTGGAAACGCTGCCGGTGTTGATCGATGCGCTGCGCGCCAAGGGCTACAAGATCGTGCCGGTCTCGGCGCTGATGGACAAGACACGAGCGCAGGTGATGCCGCCCATCGCGCCAGGCCAGCGCTGGCAGGCCCGCGTGGATGCAGTCGCCTTCTTCCTGATTGCTCTCTTCAACCACAGCGTGATTCTGGTCTTCTTCCTGGGCGATGTGCTGATGACGGGGCGGCTGGTGCTGGTGGGCATCTTTGCCGCGGTCGACCGTCTGCGCCACCGCAAGCTGGCGCCGGGAGCAGAGGAGTACAAGCCGCAGGTGGCTGTGCTGATTCCGGCCTACAACGAGGAGCTGGTCATCGCGCGCACCATCCGCTCCGTGCTGCACTCGGATTATCCCAATCTGCGTGTCATCGTCATCGATGACGGCTCCAAGGATGGAACGCTGGAAGCCGCGCGCGCCATGCTGCAAGATCCAATCGCTGCAGGCGGACGTCTCACCGTGCTCACCAAGCCCAATGGAGGCAAGGCCGAGGCGCTCAACTTTGCATTGGAGCAGGTGCACGAGGAAATCTACGTTGGCATCGACGCCGATACGGTGATTGCTCCCGATGCCATCTCGCTGCTGATCCGGCGCATGGCCGACACCACCGTCGGTGCCATCGCCGGCAACGCCAAGGTGGGCAACCGCGTCAATCTTTGGACGCGCTGGCAGGCCCTGGAATACATCACCAGCCAGAACTTTGAACGGCGCGCGCTGGACCTGTTCAACGTGGTCACCGTGGTGCCCGGAGCCATCGGTGCCTGGCGCACGCGGCCCGTCAAGGACGGCGGCGGCTACCACGTCAACACTGTGGCCGAGGATGCCGATCTGACCATGAACCTGCTCCAGCAGGGGTACAAGGTCATCTATGAGGATCGCGCGCTGGCCTTTACCGAAGCGCCCGACAATATGCTGGGCCTGATGCGCCAGCGCTTCCGCTGGTCTTTTGGAATTTTGCAGGCGGTCTTCAAGCATCGCGGAGCGTTTTTGCAACATCGCGCCATGGGCTTCTTCGCGCTGCCGAACATCATCATCTTCCAGATGCTGCTGCCGATCTTCTCGCCGTTTATTGATCTCATGTTCGCCGCAGGCGTGGTCAACTTCGCCTACGCGCATTACTTCCACCCGGAGGCGGCCAGTAACGCCAGCTTTGAAAAACTGCTGGCCTACTTCCTTGCGTTTTTGATCGTTGACTTTCTGGCCTCCTCGCTGGCCTTTGCGCTGGAGCCGAAACATCCGGCCAACAAGGGCGATGGCTGGCTTCTCTTCCACATCTGGATTCAGCGCTTCACCTACCGGCAGGTCTTTTCGCTGGTGCTGTTGAAGACCATGAAGCGCGCTATCGATGGCCGGCCCTTCAATTGGGACAAGCTGGAACGCACGGCCAAGCTCTCCGCCAGAACGGAACAGGCTGTGGCAGGCAAATAGCCCTTGGGGCCGCCGTCACACCCGGTTTTTGGGCATCTGGTCTACACTGGTCTGGGGCAGTGGCTGCGCAGCCGCAGCCCGTCTTCCCGAAGGACGGCAGGCAGGTTCCCGCGTGGGGCATCTCTTGCAAACCGTGCAGGTGGGCCTTGGAATGCGTCGCCGTGTGCGTGGAGGTGCGCTTGTCACGAATACTATGCGTGGATGATGAAGCTGGAGCCGCAGGGTTGAAGCGCGCCATATTGGAGCGTGCTGGCTATGACGTGACCGTCTGCACGGCCGCACCGGAAGCCATCGCCTTGCTGCTGACCGATACCTTTGATGCCGTGGTGACCGATTGGAAGCTGGGAGAGGACAGCGGGCGTGAGGTGCTGGTGGCCGCGCGCGCACAGAGCCATGTGCCCGTGGTGGTTGTCTCCGGCTATTG
>DAHUZD010000077.1 GCA_027306745.1 Acidobacteriaceae bacterium | reverse complement strand
TGAAGGGGGTGTCGGGCATGGTTCTCGCCGTCAGGCTCACGAACCCAACGGCTGTCTTCATCCAGACGGGGCAGCAGGGTGCGGCTCGGCTTGCATACAATCCAAACATGAGCAACGCCGCAGCCGTGGAACCAACCGAGGGCACAAAACAAAATTCTTTTGACGTGCTGGTGATCGGCGCAGGGCCGACGGGCATGGCCTGCGCCATTGACGCGCAAAAAGCCAGCCTGCGCGTGGCGCTGGTGGACAAGGGCTGCCTGTGCAACTCGCTCTTTCACTACCCATCGCACATGACTTTCTTCACCACGCCGGAGTTACTGGAGATTGGCGGCATTCCCTTCAGCAGCCCCCACCAGAAGCCCAATCGCACAGAGGCGCTGGAATACTACCGCAAGGTGGCCGAGCACTACCGGCTTGACGTGCGGTCCTATCAACGCGTTGAGCGTGTCAGCGGCGGCAATGGAGCCTTCACCGTCCACACCGCAGATACATTGGGCCGCAAGCACACCTACGCCGCGCGCAAACTGATCGTTTCCACTGGCTACTATGACCTGCCGAACTATCTGAAGATTCCCGGCGAGGATTTGCCCAAGGTGATGCACTACTACGGCGATCCACACCCCTACTTCAATCAGGATGTGCTGGTGATTGGCGGCAAGAACTCCGCGGCCATTGCGGCTCTGGAGTTGTGGCGACATGGCGCGCGCGTCACGCTGGTCCATCGCGGGCCTTCCATGCATCGGCATGTAAAGTATTGGATTCTGCCCGACATTGAAAACCGCATTCTCAAGGGAGAAATCACGGCGCACTTTGGCTCAAATGTGGTGGAGATTACCGCAGATGCCGCGCGCATCACCACTCCGCAGGGCGAGCACACGCTGGCGAATGATTTCGTCTTTGCGTTGACCGGCTATCACCCGGACTTCACCTTTCTGGAGTCGCTCGGCGTGCGGCTAGAGGGCGCGGATCGCACGCCGGTCTGCAACCCAGAGACGTTGGAGAGCAACGTGCCCGGCATCTATCTGGCTGGCGTGATTGTGGCTGGCAAGCGCACGCACGAGATTTTTATCGAGAATGGCCGCTTCCACGGCGCGCAGATTGCCGCCAGTTTGCGGGCGTGTCTATAAGCTGCACAGATCCCTCCACTCGACTGCTGCGCGACTCCGCTTAGGATGAGAAATTCTTCAAAAAATGCGACGAGTCTTTCCGTAGGACGTGGCGACAAAGAGTCCAGAAGATGTCGCCGGTGTGGATTCTGCCTGAATCTTCTGGATTCTTCGCTCCCGTTGGTTGCTCAGAAGGACTCGTCGTGGGCGAAACATCACCCCCGCCCCACAACACTTTGCCGTTCCGAGCGAGCCTTAGGCGGGTCGAAGAATCTGCGACTCTCTTCACACCCACCCGCCACAGCCCCTTGCAGGCTCCACTACAATCGATGCAGCCTGCTGTTTGTGGCAGAGCACACCCATGCCGCGACTGGTGCCCAACACGATCCGGGGTCAGCTCATCGCCGGCACGGTGCTGCTGCAATGCCTAATGGTGGCGGTGTTTGCCGGCTACATCTACCGACAGCAAAGCGCGCAAGTACGCGAACGCACAGCGCAGCGACTGCTCTACCAGGTCCACGTACTCTCAGACGCCGCAGCCGAAGAGCTGGCCGACCGGCACATGCTGACGTTGGAGTCAATGCTGGCGGAGTTGCCCTCTTCGCCCTCTATTCTTTCTGCACGGATCACCGATTTGAGCGGCAATGTGCTGGCCTATGGCGGACGCAACGGCCCGGCTGGGTACCGTCCGCTAACACCGCAGGAATTGGCGGAGCTGCAACATGCCACCGATACGACACAGGTGTTTCTGGGCAGGCGCGGCACGCCCGAGGTGGTGGCTCCCGTCTGGGTGGATGGCACGCCGGCTGCCCTGGCCTGGATCGTGCCCGACATGACCGACGATGAGAGGGCTCTGCGCAGTCTGCTGAACTCTTCTCTGCTCTTTGGGCTGCTGGCCCTGGCCGCTAATGCGCTCATCTCCATGGTGCTGGCACAATCCATTACTCATCCGCTGAATGCCCTGCTGCGCGCCACGCGCACCCTGGTCCGCAACCCGGAGGGCAGAGGCAGTTTTCCGCTGCGCACCAACGCCAGCAATGAGGCCGGAGTGCTGACGCATGCTTTCAATTCCATGGTGGCCGCATTGCATGAACAGCGCGCAGGATTGAATGACACGCTGGCGCTGCTGGACTCCATGCTGGCCAATGCACCCATCGGTTTTGCTTTTTTTGATCGCAGCCTGCGCTGCGTGCGCATCAATCAATTCATGGCCGAGCGCAACCGTCTCCCCGTCGGCGAACATCTGGGCAGGCCCATGCTGGAACTGTTTCCTGCAGAGGAAGGCCGTCGCCTGGCGGGCATTGTGGAGCACGTATTTTCCACGGGTGAAGCCGTGCACAACGTCGAGATGCAGGATGCGGAGGGGGGTGAGCCTGGAGCGTGGCGCACACTGTTGCTGAACTTTTATCCCGTGCACACCAGCACGGAACGCATCCGCTGGGTGGGCGCGGTGGCCGTCGACACCACGCAGCACAAAAAGTCTGAAGAGGCGCTTCGCCGTTCAGAAAAGCTGGCGGCGACAGGGCGCCTGGCTGCCTCAATTGCGCATGAGATCAACAACCCACTGGAGGCAGTGACGAATCTGCTCTACCTGCTGCATGATCACGGCTCACTGGATGCGGAGGCCTTGCAGTACGCAGAGATGGCGCAGCATGAGCTGGCGCGCGTCTCGCAAATTACGCAACAGACGCTGCGATTCTACCGGCAGGCCACGCAGCCGACGTCCACGCGCGTCAGCGAGGTGCTGGACTCTGTGCTGACACTGTATCGCGGGCGCGTGCACGCTGCGCAGATTCTGGTGGTGCGCTCCTATGATGAGCAGGCGGAGCTGCACTCCTTCGGTGGCGAACTACGCCAGCTTTTCGCCAACCTGATCGGCAACGCGCTGGACGCCATGCCGACGGGCGGCACACTGACATTGCGCGTGCATCGCAGCCGGGACTGGAGTGGATCTGGCCAGCAAGGTGTACGCGTGGTGATCGCTGATACCGGCTGTGGCATGCCGCCTGCCGTACGGCGGCGCATCTTTGAACCGTTCTACACGACAAAAGAGGCTACCGGAACCGGCCTGGGATTGTGGGTAAGCGCGGAGATCGTGGAAAAACACCATGGCCGCTTGCATGTACGCAGCCGCGCTGCTGCAGCCGCCGGTGAGGCCGGGCAAACTACTGGCACCGTCTTTTTGCTGTTCTTTCCACACACGACTGCGCTGCTCGTTGCACAGGAAGAACACCCCCCGGCGGCTGTAACCCCGCCGCTGGCCGCTGGCGGTATCATCAAAGGATAAGGCCGCTGTGTGGCAAGGCCGTGCGCGGAATCAACAGAGTGAATCTCCCCAACTCCATCACGATGAGCCGGATTTGCAGCGTACCGCTGCTGCTGTGGCTGCTCTCATGCAGCTTCCACGGCCACGCCATCTATGGCGAGCAAGAGATTCTGGCCTCGCTGCTCTTTATTCTGGCCTCCATCACCGATGGCGTGGACGGATACCTGGCGCGCAGCCGCGGCCAGATCACCACGATGGGCATGCTGCTCGACCCGCTGGCCGACAAGTTGATGGTGACCGCGGCCTACGTCTCCCTGGTGGAGTTCAACCCGCGCATCGTGCCTGCCTGGATCGCCGTGCTGGTGATCAGCCGCGAATTTTTAGTCAGCGGCCTGCGCTCCATTGCCGCTTCAGAAGGCTTTACCATTGAAGCCAGCGATCTGGGAAAGCTGAAGATGGTCACGCAGGTCGTCAGCGTGGTGGCGGCGATTCTAGATCATGGCTGGAGGGTCTGGCGCTTCGGCTGGTTCATCCTGCCGGTGCACGTCATCGCCGTGACCGCCGTATACTTCATGGTGCTGGTTTCCATCGTCTCCGCAGTCGACTATTT
>DAHUZD010000068.1 GCA_027306745.1 Acidobacteriaceae bacterium | reverse complement strand
GGACGGTGTCTATCTCGTCTGCGACGGGATGGGAGGAGCGGCAGCCGGCGAGATCGCCAGTTCGCTGGCCGTGGATGAAGTGCTGAGACTGCAGGAGGGACAAGGCCACGGCGCCTCGCCTAGTCCGATGCCTGAATCGATGGAACAGGCGATTGCAGCAGCCAATGAAGCGATCTTCACACGCAGCCAACGCAATCACCGGCTGAATGGGATGGGAACGACGCTGGTGGCTCTGGCTGTGCGGGAAAGGCACGCCTGGGTCCTGAATATTGGCGACAGCCGCTGCTACCGGTTGCGCAATGGGCACCTGGAGCAGATCACGGCAGACCACTCCCTAGTTGAGGAGCAGGTGAGGAACGGGCGCATGACGCCCGCGGATGCACAGCGCTCGCCGCTGAAGAACGTCATCACGCGTGCCCTGGGGACGCAATGCCGCGTGACCGCGGACGTGTTTGCCATGGAGACCGAGCCGGGGGATTTGTTCCTCTTGTGCACGGATGGGCTCACGCGCGAACTGCCGGACGCGATGATTGAGTCGATGCTGCAAACGAGCCGCAGCCTTGCGGACCACTGTACATGCCTGGTGGAAGCAGCGAAGAAAGCGGGCGGGCAGGACAACATCACCTGCATGCTGGTGCGGGCCGAAGCGTAGAGAGCGCGGCCCCTGGCAGGCGCGTTATAGAGCTTGTCCATCCGACGAGAACCACACGACAAACAATCCTGACCTAGCGGAACATGGCGCCGACATTGGCGCGAATCAATGGCTTTTGCGCGGTTCCCGTGATGGTGAGCGGGATCCCCTTGCTGGTGTTCTGCTGGAAGCGGCCGCCCAGGAATCCTCCGAGGGCTCCCAGGGCCTGATTTGCGACTGCGCCGACGGTATTGGATGAGGTGATCTGGGCCTGCATCTGGAAGTTGAGTGCGCCGCTCGGGGAGACGGTTCCGTTGCCGGTGGCGGAACCGATTTGGGGAAGGTTGGCGTAGATGTTGCTGAAGGAAGTGAGCTGTGGCGTTGAGTTCACAGTCGTGCGCACGACCTGAATCTGCGTGCCGCCACTGGTCTTGCCGAAAAGATTGAGATTCTGCAACTGTGAGCCAAGGTCAAAACCTGCGAGCAGCGTGTTGTCGATTTCAACTGGACCGGCGATGCTGGTGGCCGCGGCTGGGCCGGTGATGGCGAGGCTGGTGGAGAGCGTGCCGCCGCGCAGTTGCGAGCCGGAAGGCAACTGGATACCAAAGGCTGGGAGAAGCGCCTCCACCTGATCGCTGGGCAGGCTGGGCGCGTTGAGATGAAGGTCCAGGAGGACGGCCTGCGGGGTGAGGCGGTAGTTTCCTGCAAGGTGAACAGCGACGGAGCCGGTGTGGATGGCGATGTAAGAGATTTTGCCAGAGCGTGCGTCAAGATCGTCGGTGGCAGCGAAGTCGAGATCGATGGGGCGAGGTGCAGGCGAACCGGTACGAGCGAGTTGCAGGCGCGAGGCGATGAGTTTGCCATTGGCAGCCAGGTTGTCGCCGTCGGAACTGACCTGAGCGTCGACATCGGCGA
>DAHUZD010000067.1 GCA_027306745.1 Acidobacteriaceae bacterium | reverse complement strand
CTGGAACACATGCAGAGCCTGACGCCGGGCTACGATCAGGTGGTGGAGACGTTGGGCGCCAAGTAGGCGCGTTCCTGGCTGCGCGGCCCGGCTTCGGCCAGCATTTGCAGCACCTGCCCCGCCACGCGGTCGATGGCCGTGCAGGGTGCAGCCAATGGCCCGGCGGACGGCTCCGCCTCCGGCTTGGCGGCCACTTGCAGTGCAGCCCGCACCTCGACGAGAACTCCGATCATCGTCGCCCGTTCCCGGCTCTCGCGCAGCAGCGGCTCCATCTGCTGCACCACATTCTCCGCAGTAAATTCCCGCTGGATCAGCTCCGGCACAATGCGCGCCCCGGCGATCAGATTCACCATGGCCACATGCGGCACGCGCACCAGGCGTTGAGCCACGCTGTAGCTGAGCGCTGAAATCCGGTAGACCACAACGAAAGGATTGCCCGCCAATGCGGCCTCCACCGTGGCCGTGCCGCTGGCCACCAGGCTGGCGCGGGCATGGCGCAGTGTGGCGCGTGCATCCGTCACTACCCGCACGGCAACACTCGCTCCCAGTGCCGCGCTGGCGCTTCGCACCTCTTCGCGCACCCAGGCCGCATCCAACGTGGCCGCAGCGGGCAGAACATATTCATGCTGCGGACCCAGCAGCGACGCGGCGCGCAGCATCTCCGGCAGGTTCAGCCGCAGCTCTTTTTTTCGGCTGCCCGGCAGCAGGCCGATCCAGGGCTTCTCCGCATCCAGTCCATGCGCTTGCGCAAAGTCTGCCCGCGAAATCTGCGGCGGCGGCACGTCGGCCAGGGGATGGCCAACGAAGACGGCCTCCACGCCGCGTTCGCGGTAATACCGTTCTTCAAATGGGAAGATGACCAGCATCCTGTTGACGCGCTCGCGCACCCAGCGGATGCGTTTCGGCTTCCAGGCCCAAAGCTGCGGGCTGACGAACCAGACGACGGGAACGCCCTGCTGACGCAAATGTTTGGCCAGCCGGAAATTGACATCGGGAAAATCAATCAGTACGGCGAGGTTGGGCTTGCGTTCATGAATGCTGCGCACCAACGCACGATATTTTCCGTAAATGGCAGGCAAGTGGCGCACCACTTCCGTGATGCCCATGACCGCAATCTCTTCCGCGCACACGATGCGCTCACAGCCCGCGGCTTCCATCTGCGCGCCGCCTAGGCCAAAGAAGCGCGCCCGCGGTAGACGCGCACGCAGCGCCTCGATCAGCATCGCGCCGTAGCGTTCGCCGCTGGCCTCGCCTGCGGAAAGAAAAATCATCGTCGCCGTGGAGGAATCCTGCATGGTGCTTGCGATGCGCCTCAGTCTGCGCTGACCGCCGACTCGGCCTGGCCCGCGATGCGCAGCTCCTGATCCTTGTATTGCAACTGATACAGCTTCCAATACAGCCCACGCTGGGCCAACAGTTGCTGGTGCGTGCCAGTCTCGCGCAAGTGGCCCTTGTGCATCACCAGAATGCGGTCGGCCTGTTGAATGGTTGAGAGGCGATGTGCAATCACCACCGAAGTGCGTCCGGTCACCATGCGCCGCAGAGCTGCGCGGATGCGCGTCTCCGTGTCGGTGTCCACGCTTGATGTGGCCTCGTCCAGAATCAAAATGCTCGGATCGGCGGCCAGCGCGCGGGCAAAGCTGATGAGCTGCTTCTGGCCTGTGGAGAGCGTGTTGCCGCGCTCGCGCACCGGCTCCTGAAAGCCTCCGGGCAGACTGCGGATGAAGTCGCCCACGTTCACCGCATCAGCGGCTTGCTCAATTTGCCCGTCAGTGATTTGCTCCGTGCCCAGGCGGATGTTGCTGGCGATGGTGACGGTAAACAGAAACGGATCCTGTAGCACCACGGCAAAGCGGCTGCGCAGCGCGTGCAAATCCCATTCGCGCACATCCACGCCATCAATCAGAATGCTGCCGCTCTGCACGTCGTAGAAGCGCATCATCAGAGTGGTCAGCGTGGTTTTGCCTGCTCCGGTATGGCCGACGACGGCTGCAACCTCATCGGGCGCAACTGTAAAGCTGACGCCGCGCAGAATCCATTCGATGGAGCCGTCTTCCACTGGGCCTTCGCTTTGCAGCCGCGCGCGCGTGGCCGCGTCCAGCCGTTGATAGGTGAACCAGACGTTGCGGAACTCGACGCTGCCGCTGCCGTCGCCCACGCGTGGGTTGGCGGGGCTGACGATCTCCGGCTCCGTGTCCAGCAATTTGAAGATGCGCTCGCTGGCGGCCATGGCGGCTTGCAGAATGTTGTACTTTTCGCTCAGGTCCTGAATGGGCCGGAAGAAGCGTTGAGCGTATTGAATGAAGGCCACCAGCACGCCCAGCGACACCGCGCCGCCCAGCGCCGGGTGCGATCCTGGCACCAGATGCGCCAGCACGCTGCGTCCGCCAAACCAGACGATGGCCGCTATCGCCGCGGAGCTGAGAATTTCAATCACCGGGTAGTAAATAGCGTAGGCCAGAATGGCGTCTTTGAAGGCTTCCAAATGCTGGCGGTTGACGGTCTCAAATTTTTCGTAAGCGCGCCGCTCGCGGTTGAAAAGCTGGACCACGCTCATGCCACTCACATGCTCCTGCAGAAAGGAGTTGATGGCGGCCACAGCCGTGCGGATGCGCCGGTAACTTTCGCGCACGCTCTTGCGGAAGATGTTGGTCACCAGCAGAATCAGCGGCAGCACGGCAAAGGCGATCAGCGCCAGCCACCAGCTCATGCGCAGCATCACCAGCACGATGCCGACCAGCACCAGTACATCCTCAAAAATGGCCACCACGCCTGAGGTGAACATTTCGTTCAGAGCATCCACATCGCTGGTGACGCGCGTGACCAGGCGTCCGGTGGGATTGCGGTCAAAAAAAGCGATGTGCATCCGTTGCAAGTGCCGGAAGATCTGGCTGCGCAGGTCATACATCACCTTCTGCCCCAGCCATTGCATCCAATAGGTCTGGGCAAACTCCAGCAGATAACTAATGAGCAGCGAGCCAAAAAAGATGGCCGCAATCTGGCTGATGCCCGTGGCTGCGTTGGTGCTCAAGAGTCGCGCCAGCCACGCAGAGCGCCCACTGGCTGTATGCGTCATGTACAGATCGACAGCGACCTTCGTCAGGTAGGGGCCAAGCACGTCCAACACGGCTTTGACGGCAATGGCCGCCAGCGACAGAAAAAAGACCAGCTTGTATGGACGCAGATAGGTCAGCAGCCGACGCATCAGCCGGTGGTCATAGGCTTTGCCAACGGCGTCTTCCTCGTGTTGCTGCTGCGGTTTGGATGCGGTCTCGGCCATGCGACACTACCATTGTACGGGGCGCGGCACGCGCTCTTCCGCCTTTGCTGGAAAAGCCAGCGTTTGCGCCGCCAAATTGGAAAGCCAACCATTCGATGCTGGGCCTCTACATTTCGATTCCGTTCTGCCGATCCAAGTGCAGTTACTGCAACTTCGCCTCCGGCGTCTTTGGGCAGGAGCGCCTGGATCGCTACGTCGATCGGCTGGTGGCCGAGATTGCCACTGCACGCGCGCAGGCAGACTCTTTGCAGGCCTTGCTTCCACGGCAGGTGGACACAATCTAATTCGGCGGCGGAACGCCCAGCTTGCTCAGCCCGGAGCAGTTGCAGCGCATCTTCTCCGCGCTGCACGGGGAGTTTGCCATCGCCGCCGATGCTGAAATCACCCTGGAATGTGCTCCCGGACAGTTGAGCGACGCATTGCTGGCCACCCTGCCCATCTACGGAGTCAATCGCGTCAGCTTTGGCGTGCAATCGTTTGTGGATGAGGAAGCACGCGCCGTAGGCCGTCTGCACACCTGCGCGCAGACGCTGGCCGATCTTGCCCGGCTGCGCAGTGCGGGCATCGCCAATATCAATGTGGACTTGCTCGCGGGGCTTCCGCACCAGACGGCGGACAGTTGGCAAACCTCTCTCCATGTGGCCATCGCCAGCAACGCGCCGCACGTCAGCGTATACATGCTGGAGGTGGATGAGGATTCGCGCCTGGGCCGGGAGATGCTGACCCAGGGCAGCCGCTACCACGTCCATGCCGTGCCGGAGGATGCGCTGATCGCCGAGATGTATCAAATGGCCTGCACGCAACTGGCCGCAGCGGGCATCCATCAGTATGAGATTTCCAACTTCGCGCACGCCGGTTTCGCCAGCCGCCACAATGAAAAATACTGGCTGCGCCAGCCATATCTTGGGCTGGGACTCGATGCGCATTCCATGCTGCCCGGCGCTGACGGCCGTCCGCGTCGTCTGGCCATCCCGGAAGACCTGACCGTCTATTTGGAGCAGCGCGCGCAACCGCAGTGCACAGTTGTGGAGCCGCAAGCGGCTTTGGAAGAGGCGTGGTTTCTTGGGCTGCGCCGCAACGCCGGTGTGCGCCTGGATTCGCTGGAGCGCGAATTTGGCATCGAGGCCCTAGCCGCGTATGCGGCCGTGCTGGCCGGTTGCCAGCGCGAAGGTCTGCTGTTGTACGCCGATGGCGCTGTCTGCCTTACAGCGCAAGGTCGTTTGTTCTCCAATGAAGTCTTCGAGCGATTTTTGGCCCCAGCGCCCGGCCCAATTCACACTCCTGTTACAGAGGATTTACATTCTGTTCTCGATCCATTCTTTTCCGTGCGGTAAGCTGACAGCGGCGGCGGTGTGTGTGCCGCCCAGACGCAGAAAGGGAACAGGTTTTGAGACAGACGATCTTTGTTCTTGAAGACGATGCGGACATCTCCCGGCTGGTACAGCACAACTTGGAGGCCGCTGGCTTCAGTGCCCGCGTCTTTACCACCACGGCCCCGGTGCTGGCCGACGCCGAGCGCAAGGCCCCCGATCTGTTCCTGCTTGACATCATGGTTCCCGGCGGCGACGGCCTCGACCTGTGCCGCAGAATCCGCCGCAATCCGGCCCTGTCCAGCACGCCGGTAATTTTTTTAACCGCGCGCACCAGTGAGAGCGATCGCGTGCTCGGCTTGGAACTCGGCGCGGATGACTACATCACCAAGCCGTTCAACCCTCGCGAGTTAACCATTCGTGCACGCAACCTGCTGTCCCGCACCATGAATCTGGGTACGGTCAGTGAAGAGCGTCGTAGCGTCGACAGCTACAAATTCAACGGCTGGGAACTTGATATCAACAGCCGTTCGCTGATTAGCCCGAACGGTGAGCAGTACAAACTGCCGCGCAGTGAATTCCGCGCGATGCTGCACTTCTGCGAGAACCCGGGCAAGATTCAGTCTCGTGCAGAACTGCTGAAGAAAATGACCGGTCGTGAGTTGAAGCCACACGATCGTACCGTTGACGTAACCATCCGTCGTATTCGTAAACATTTCGAATCTACGCCTGATACGCCGGAAATCATCGCCACGATCCATGGTGAAGGCTATCGTTTCTGCGGTGACCTCCAGGAGTAATCCTCACGTCACGCAGTAAAGAACGGCGCATTTGCGCCGTTTTTTTTTATTAATGCCACGGCATAATCGGCACCGCGCTAATCGCGTTTTTCGGTGAGCCTTCCACGACTTTGTCCGAGTAGGCCAGATAAGCCAGGGTGTTACGCTTCGCATCATAAAAACGGACCACCTGTAGCTTTTTGAACACCAGCGAGGTCCGTTTCTGGAATACAACGTCGCCCTGCGCTTTGCCGTTTTTAATTTTGTCACTCAATTCCACCGGTCCAACCTGCTGGCAGGAGATGGCCGCGTCAGACGTGTCTTCAGCCAGCCCCAGGCCGCCTTTAATCCCGCCGGTCTTCGCCCGGCTGACATAGCAGGTGACGTTTTTAACGTCCGGATCGTCAAACGCCTCCACCACAATTTTGCGGTCCGGCCCAAACATTTTAAACACGGTATCCACGGAGCCAATTTGCTCCGCCTGCGCCAAGCGCCCTGCCATCAGCGCCAGTGCTGCAAAGACTAAAACCTTGTATTTCATATTG
>DAHUZD010000039.1 GCA_027306745.1 Acidobacteriaceae bacterium | reverse complement strand
TATGCTGCGCACGGAAAGCGAGCACGACTGCTACGGCGCGGGCCACGCGGGCACGGCGATCTCCGCCGCACTGGGCATGGCCGTCGCGCGCGATCTGGCTGGCCGCGATGAAAACGTTATTGCCGTCGCGGGCGATGCCGCCTTCACCAACGGCATCTCCTACGAAGCGCTCAACAACATCGCTGCGCAAACCAAACGCCTCATCGTCGTGCTCAATGACAACGAGTGGTCGATTGACCGCAACGTGGGCGCCATCGCCTCCTACTTTCACCGCATCGTCACCAATGAGCGCTACTCGCACCTGCATGATCGCGCCGTGCGCCTCATTGAAAAGCTCGGCGGCAAGACGGCTGGCAAGGCCGCGCGCCGTGCAGAAGAAGCCGCGAAAGGCTTGCTCTGGCCCTCCTTCTTGTTTGAGGAGTTTGGCCTCACCTACTATGGCCCCATTGACGGCCATGACCTCGGCCTGCTCATTGAAACCTTCCGCTTCTTGAAAACACAGGATCGCCCCGTCCTTCTGCACGTGCTCACGCAAAAGGGCCGCGGCTTTCAGCCCGCGCTCGACAAGCAGAAGAAGTTTCACGGCCTCGGCCCGTATCACCCGGAGACGGGCGAAACCAAATCTGCCGGACAAAAAACCTACTCGGAAATCTTTGCAGAGACCATGGTCAAGCTGGCCAACGGCAATGATCGCGTCGTCGCCATCACGGCGGCCATGCCCAACGGCACCGCGCTTGACCTCTTCCGCCCGCACCACCCCAAGCGTTACTTTGACGTCGGCATAGCCGAGGAGCACGCCGTCATCTTTGCCGCGGGCATGGCCACGCAGGGTTACAAACCCTTCTGCGCCATCTACTCCACGTTTCTGCAGCGTGCGGTTGACCCCATCATTCACGACGTTTGCCTGCAAGAGCTGCCCGTCGTCTTCTGCATGGATCGCGCCGGCCTCTCCGGCGACGACGGCCCCACGCATCACGGACTTTTTGACATCAGCTATCTGCGCGGCGTGCCGAACATGGTGCTCATGGCTCCGGCGCATGAGGATGAATTGGCCGACATGCTCTGCACCGCGCTTGCGCACAATGGACCCAGCGCCATCCGCTATCCACGCGGCTCCGGCCCGGGTGTCGCCGTCAAGGAGACTCCAGCCGCTCTGCCCATTGGCAAGGCGCAGGTGCTGCGTCAGGGCGGGGAAGTCGTCATCCTCGGCTTGGGCGCAATGCTCGAAACAGCTACCGAACTTGCCAACCTGCTCGAAGAGCAGGACTGTGCCGTCACGCTCATCAATCCGCGCTTCATTAAGCCGCTCGACGAAGAGTTGATCGCCGAAGCCGCACGCAACGCCAGTGTGCTCATCACGCTGGAGGATCACGTGCTCATGGGCGGCTTTGGCAGCGCAGTGTTGGAGTGCCTCCAGAGCCGCCAGATCAGCACGCCCGTGGTGCGCATCGGCTGGCCAGACCAGTTCATTGAGCACGGCAAGGTCGATCAACTCCGCGCAAAGTACGGCCTCACCGCCAACGCCGCATTGGAGCAACTCCAGCCCTACCTGCGCCGCTCCCGCTCCCTGCATCTGGCCGCGCACGGCTCCTAAAGCACTCGCACACGCACGCAATGCGCGTCAGTGGCTGTCGAAGATTCGAACCACCCCCAGCAGAAGAAATCATTGCGCTCAAAATCGAATCAAGCGAGTGCCCCAAGTCTCGACCCTGAGACTTGGGACGGCTCCATTCTGCAAGTCATTCCTTCTAGTCGAAGATCGAGCATGTGGTGCCCAGAGGGGGACTTGAACCCCCACGGAGGGTTATCTCCTGCGGATTTTAAGTCCGCTGCGTCTGCCGATTCCGCCATCCGGGCCTTACTGTTGCCTCTTACCATTGCGCTGCGGTAGTCCTACGATTCTATCGCGCCATGCTCGCTGCCGGACTATCCGCTGGCTTCGTATCCGGGGCTGCAACTTTGTTTGCATCTTGAGGGCTGTTCTGCGGCGCATCCGTTTTCTCGTCCGCTGCCGTGCTCTTCGCCTGCGTGTGCACCTGTGGTTGCTCGTAGAGTTTGCGATAAATCTCCGCGTTGCGCAAAATCGCCTGCACATACTCGCGTGTTTGCGTGAACGGAATCGACTCCACAAACTCCGGCAGATCAGCATACGGCCCATTGGCTTGCCAGCTTTTCACGCGATCATCGCCAGCGTTGTAGGCGGCCAGCGCATACTCCGGTTGATTGTTGAACTCATCCATCAACTGGTGCAGGTACATCGTGCCCAGCCGCAGATTGATCTGCGGATTCAGCAGGCTGTTGGCCGTCACGCGCGCCATGTGCGCCTTGCGGCCCAGATCGCGGCCCACGCGCGGCAACAATTGCATCAGGCCAAAGGCGTTGGCATAGGAGACTGCGCCGGGGTTGAACTCCGACTCCTGCCGGATCAGCGATGCGACCAGATACGGATCGAGTCCGTTGCGCTTGGCATCCTGCGTCAGCACCGGCCAGTCGGGACGCGGAAACAGTAGCAGCCAGTAGGCGCGCGGAATCTCCGCAATCGGCACGGCAAAGTAAGAATGCACGGCCTGCTTCATTGCTTCCAGCGCGTGGAAGTCCTCACCATAGCTGGAATAAATCTGCGCCTCGGCCAGTGGAGCCCACGCGCGGCTCTCGGGGCTGGCCTGGATCTCCGGTGCAATGTATTCGTTCAGCGCAGCGTTGGCCAGCAGCCGTGCGCGGATCAAGTGCGTATCATCATCGGGAACATCTGTGGTGAGCGCTGGAGGCTTCGGTCCGTGCACTGGCTCCAGCCAGGCCAGGCGTGCGGCCTGAACGCCCGGCATCTGCGCCAGCCGCGCGCGCGCCAGGTCTGCATAGTAATAATGATGAAAATTCGCATTCAGCTTTTCGTAGCAAGCCGCAGCGGCAGCGTTATTTTTCTCGGCATCCTCATAGATGCGCCCGCGCCAATACAGGGCCGCCGCAACTTGCGGCTGGCTTGGATAGCGTGCGACCTGCTGCTGAAACAGGCTCGCCGCATCTGGAATTTTCCCCAGCCGGTAGGCGATCCACGCCGCGTGCCAGTGGCTGGCCGCGGCCCGGCTGCTGGCAGGGAACTCGGTGGCCAGAGCGCTGTAGCTCTGCGCAGCCGTGGGCAGATCGTTCGCCACCAATGCCATGTTGCCTGCGGAAAACAGCGCCCGTTCCGTCCAGCGGCTCTGAGGAAACCGCTGCTGCATCTGCGTCAGCCAACTCTGCACCTGCTGCGGATTGTTCTGGTCGCGCGCCGACTCCAGCGTCAGATACAGCCGCAGCGCCCCGGCTTCGTCATTCGTGTCTGAGAGCAGCGCAAGCTGCGTGATGTCCACATGATGCTCTTGCCGGAACTCGTAGTAGGCCGCCTTGGCCAGATATAAATTCATCTGGGGTGAGCCGGCCAACGCCGGACTGTTGGCCAGCGCGTTGTACTGCGCTGAGGCTGCGGAGAATTGCCCCGCCGCGGCCAGATCTTCAGCGTTGCGCACACGCTGCTCCACGGTAAACGGATGGCGCAGCTCCAGCGTGTGCAACTGCGCGCTGATCTGTGCCGCTTCCGGGCTGGCGGCGTAACCGGTGTAGATCGTTCCATACAAGCGCTCGGCTGCATCCACGTTGCCAGCCATCTGCTGCGCCTGCGCCTCGGCAAACAAATATGCAGAGGATGTGCGCGCTGTCTCCGGCATCGCCGCCAGCGTTTGCAGCGCGCTCTGCGGGTCGCCATCGGCCACGTACACCTGCGCCAGCAACAGCTCCGCCTTGTTCGTCAAAATACTTTCTGGATATTGAGTGTCAAACTTCGCAAGCAGGTTCTCCGCCTCTGCGTAGAGCTGTTGCGCCAGGTCGGCCTTGGCTTGTAAATATGTGGTGAAGTCGGCCAGAACACTGCCCGCCTTGCGCGCTTCTTTGAAGGCGGTCACCGCGTCGGCGTAGCGTTGGTCCTGCAGGTACGCA
>DAHUZD010000034.1 GCA_027306745.1 Acidobacteriaceae bacterium | reverse complement strand
TGTTCACAAAATTTCTGGGGCCACCTATATTTTTGTGCCCCACTCAAGCCGTTTTTGGCTTGAGTGGGGGGAAGTGCAGCACCACGACTCTTTTCCCCACGGGGAACATTCTGAGCGAAATGCGTTAGCGTGAATTTTCCGTCAACGCGCGCAGCGCCGTTGCATTCAAAATGCTGATGCGGTGGCCATGGATGGCAATAATCTTTTGCTGCACCAGCTTTTGCAGGCTGCGCGTCACCACCTCGCGCACAGAACCCAGCCGCGCCGCGATCTGCCCATGCGACAGCGGCAGAGAAAACGAAACACCATCGGTCACGCTGGCCGCCTTGCGCTGCGCCTCTTCCAGCAGCAACAGTGCCAGCCGCTGAGCTACATCCTTCAGCGCCAGTTGCTCGGCCAGGGCCGCCACCGCACGCAGCTTTTTGGCCAGCAGAGCCAGAGCATTCAGCGCCGCCTGCGGATGTTCCAACAGAAACTGCCGCACCACGGCGCTAGAGAAAAACAGCACCGTGGAGTTTTCCTCGGCCATCGTCAACGACGGATACACGCCGCCGTCAAAGACGGCCACCTCGGCCAGCGTGCCGCCGGGCTGCTCCACATGCATGGTCTGCTCGCGTCCATCGGCATTCACACGAAAGGCGCGCACAGAGCCGCTCATCACCACATACAAGCCCTGCGCCGGTTCCTGCGCCTGAAAAAGAATTTGTCCCGCTTCCAGCCCCCGCTCCACGCCCTGCCGGGCCAGCGCCCGCAGCGCCGCCGCGGGCAGATTTTTGAACAAAGCCGATTGGGATAAGATAGCCGCGCGCTGTTCCAGACTCATGCAGCCATCATCCATGAGGCCAGCAGTACGGCGCAAATGGGACCGTACGCCAATCCGCCTGCCCCCGCTCGCCTGTGAGTTAAGTTACTGAGCCGGGCCTGCCGGAACGGTAGCTTCAAGTGCGATAGGAGATTTCGTCATGGTCATCACATCGGATACGGAAGTCCGCCAGATCGCGCTCGACGCGCCTACATCCATCCCGCTGCTGGAGCAATTTGGTATCGATTACTGCTGCGGCGGTCAGCAAACCCTGGCTGCGGCGTGCACGAAAAAAAATTTGCAGCTTGCCTCCGTGCTGGCTGCGCTGGAGCAGAACGCCAGCCCAGCCTCAGCGGCCACCGATTGGCAAACCGCGCCACTGCATGTGCTCGCGGAGCATATCGTCACCACGCATCATGGCTTCACGCGCCAGCAGCTTGCCTTGTTGCACATGCTGATGGAAAAAGTGGAGCATCGCCACGGCGCTACACATGTGGAGGTGCCACAGCTAAGTCAGGCGCTCGCTGCACTGGCTGCGGAGTTGACCCATCACTTCATCTGCGAAGAGAACATTCTATTTCCATACATTGCGAAATTGGAGCAGGAGGGCCAGGCCGCGCTGCCGCCCATGTTTGGCAGCGTCAGCCAGCCCATTCAAAAGATGATGCTCGACCATGACCGCGCTGGCGATGAGTTGAGCCGCATGCGCTCGCTCACCAACAATTACCAGCCGCCACAGGATGCCTGCACCACCTATCGCGCGCTTTACCGCGCGCTGGAAGACCTGGAGAAAGACTTGCATCAGCACATTCACCTGGAAAACAACATTCTCTTTCCTCGCGCATTGGATCTGAGCAAGGCGCGGCCATGAACGCGACCGGCCTATCTCGGAACGAAAAACTGCCTGCGGATGGAACTCCGCCGGCCAGCGATGCGCGCGTGGCAGCCGAGCGCAGCAGCCAGAGCGTCGTTACGGCCTTCGTGCTCAGTGGACTGTTCTTCATGCTGTTGCCGGGCACATTTCTCGGTGTGTGGAATCTGATCGGCATCTCGGAAAGCCACACACTCGGCACTCTTTCGCCCGCATGGTTGCAGGCGCACGGGCAGGCGCAAATCTTCGGCTGGATCGGCTCCTTTATTCTGGGCATCGGCTTTTACTCGCTCACGAAAATGCAGAGCACCCGCGCCTTTCCCACACGCTCCGCCTGGGCGGCATGGCTGCTGTGGACTCCGGGCGCAGCGTTGCGCTGGCTGGGAGGCGTCACCGCGTGGCAGTGGAGAATTTTGTTGCCGCTCTCCGCACTGCTGCAACTGGTCGCATTCCTGCTCTTCTTCCGCGCCGTTCGCCAACATCGCCCAGCTCAGCCGCCTGTACTCGTGCCCGCCGCATCGCCTGCGGCTATGCCCGCATGGATGCGCGTGGTCATCGCATCCACTGCCATGTTTTTGTTCGCGCTTCTCTTCAATGCTGCAGCCATGTTCCGCTTGGCGATGAATGGCTCTGCGCCCGCACTGCCGCATGTCTTCGACCAACAAATGGTTGTGCTCGCTGTCTGGGGAATTCTTGTTCCGACAATTTGGGGCTTCAACGCGCGGTGGCTGCCAGTTTTCGCTGGCTTTCACGCCCCCAGTGGCCCGCGCTTGCTGGCCGCTTATGCTTGCAGCGTGGCGGGCATCGCGTTTGTGTTTGCGCAGTGGCTGCCCGTTGCCGCAGTGGTATTTTTTCTTGCCGCGATTCTCTCAATTGATGCGTTGCATGTTTGGGAGCGCGCCGCGCAACCGGCCAAGCTGCTCCATGTACATCGCACCTTCCCGGCATTTTTGCGCATCGCCTACGTCTGGCTGCTTGTCTCCTGCTTGCTGACCGGGCTGGCCGTGCTCTTCGATCAGGAGGGCGGCCTCTGGGGCGCAAGCCGCCACGCGCTGACGGTGGGCTTCGTTGCCGGCATGGTTTTTGCCATCGGCCAGCGTGTACTGCCCGCCTTTTGCGGCATGCGCATTTTGTGGAGCACCCGCCTCATGTTCGCCTCGCTCGCCTTGTTGCATCTCGGCTGCCTGCTGCGCGTTACTTTGGAGCCGCTGGCCTACGAAGGCTATTGGCACTTCGCATGGAAATTACTGCCCATCTCCGCAATAGTGGAGTTGGCCGCGGTCTCGCTCTTCGCACTCAATCTGCTGGGAACGCTGGCGCAGCCTCCGGCGCATCTGCGTTCCTGAACTCCATTTTTCAACCTGGAACGAGGTCTCCTTTGCCAAGCTACAAACGTCTTTGGATTGCGCTCACAGTTGTTTTGGTTGCGTCGTTTGCCGTGCTGGGCGGCGTGGGCCGTCACCTCATCAGCCACGCGCCACCCATCCCCGCCCAGGTTGTTACCACGGACGGCCACGTGCTCTTCACTGGCGCCGAGATCACCGATGGACAAGGCATCTGGCAATCCATCGGCGGGCAGGAGATTGGCACCGTCTGGGGCCATGGTGCCTATGTCGCGCCAGACTGGACCGCCGACTGGCTGCACCGCGAGGCGATCTTTACGCTGGATGCCTGGGCGCATGCGCAGGGAGCCGTCGCCTACGCATCGCTGAATGATGAGCAGAAAGCTGCGCTGGACGCCCGCCTGCGCGATGCGCTGCGTCGCAACACGTATGACCCTGCCACGGGCTACATCACCGTGCTGCCTGTGCGCGCGGAGGCCTTCACTGCTCTGCAAGCCTACTACGCCAACATTTTCTCCAACGGGCGCAACGCCTACGCCATCCCCCGCGGCTCGCTCACCGATCCCGCCAAGCTGCGCAAAATGGCCGCATTCTTCTGGTGGACGGCCTGGGCGGCCACAACCAATCGTCCCGGCGAAGAGGCCACCTATACCAACAACTGGCCGCATGAACCGTTGGTGGGCAATGAACCCACGCCCGGAGCCATTGTTTGGAGCGTGCTCAGCTTTGTCTGCCTGCTGGCCGGCGTGGGAGCCATGGTCTGGTACTTTGCCGCACGTGAGCCAGACCCAATTCATGAGCCGCCGCCGCAACACGATCCTTTGCTTGGCCTGAACCCCACGCCCTCGCAGTACGCCACCGTCAAATTTTTCTTTACCGCCGCCGCGCTGGCACTGGTGCAGATTCTCTGCGGCGTCATCACGGCGCACTATGGCGTGGAAGGCTCGGCTTTTTATGGCATCCCACTGGCCAAGTGGTTCCCCTATGCCGTCTCGCGCACTTGGCATCTGCAACTGGGCATCTTTTGGATCGCCACTTCATGGCTGGCCACCGGCCTCTTTGTTGCACCCGCCGTTGGTGGTGTGGAACCAAAAGGCCAGCGACTGGGCGTCAACCTGCTCTTCATCGCACTGGTGCTGGTGGTCGTCGGTTCGCTGATCGGCGAATGGCTCGGCATCGAGCAGAAACTTGGCAATCTCTGGTTCTGGTTCGGCAGTCAGGGCTATGAATATGTTGATCTGGGCCGCTTCTGGCAAATCCTGCTCTTCATTGGACTCACCTTCTGGCTCTGGCTCATGGTGCGCGCCCTTCGCCCGGCGCTCTCCAAGCCGTCGGAGAGCCGTCCACTGCTCACTCTCTTCCTCATCAGTAGCATTGCCATCCCGCTCTTTTACGCCTCCGGCCTCATGTATGGCCAGCGCAGCAATCTGGTCACCGCCGAGTACTGGCGCTGGTGGGTGGTGCACCTCTGGGTGGAGGGATTCTTTGAGGTCTTCGCCACCGTCGTCATTGCCTTCCTATTTACGCGCCTCAACCTGCTGCGCATCCAGACCGCCACGCGCGCCGTGCTGTTTTCGACGATCATTTTTCTCTCGGGCGGCATCATCGGCACCTTTCACCATCTCTACTTCGCAGGCACCGGAGCGGCCGTTATCGCGCTGGGATCCATCTTCAGTGCGCTGGAGGTGGTGCCGCTGGTGCTCATCGGCTTTGAGGCCTGGGACAACATTCGTCTGGGCCGCGAACGCTTCCACGCCGTCTGGGTCGAGGCCTACAAGTGGCCCATCTGGTTCTTTGTTGCCGTGGCGTTTTGGAACTTCGTCGGCGCCGGCCTCTTCGGCTTTTTCATCAATCCACCGATCGCTCTCTACTACATGCAGGGCCTCAATACGACGCCCGTGCACGGCCATACGGCGCTCTTCGGCGTCTATGGAATGCTTGGGTTGGGACTCATGCTCTTCTGCCTGCGCGCCCTGCGTCCGGGCCGAGCCTGGAAGGATCGTCCGCTGGCCATCGCCTTCTGGTCGATCAACATCGGCCTGTCGCTTATGGTGCTGCTCAGCATGTTGCCCATTGGCGTGATGCAGGCCTGGGCCTCGGTGAAATATGGAACCTGGTATGCGCGCTCGGCCCACTTTCTGCAGACCGGCTTCATGAACGATCTGCGCTGGATGCGCGTGCCCGGAGATACGCTCTTTGCCTTTGGCATGGTGGTTTTCTGCTGGTTCCTGCTCGGCCTGCTCACGGGCCACTCTTACGCAGAAGAGGGCTACGTTGAAGAAGGCGGATGGCAGGTGAAGCGCAGATGATTTTACGACGCAAGAGGAGGCTAGTGCGCAGGCCTCCTCTTGCGTCCGCTATAATTCTCACGACAGGAA